>JAISAK010000224.1 GCA_031266695.1 Treponema sp. | reverse complement strand
CGGACAGGCAATGCCCTGGGGGTATAAAATATATCTTGTATGTATTTTGTGCCAATACTTGACTAAAAAAAAGTTTAGTAGTAAAATGAAAAAAACAAACAAAGGAAAAATCGTTTATCCGATTAACGCAAACGGTGTCGAGCCCGTGGTTCGAAATCGCCGCTTTTTACAGGAGAAATCATGAAGGCAATTCAGACAAAAGCCGCTCCCGCGGCCATTGGTCCCTACTCCCAGGCTTACACCTCGGGAAACCTGGTTTTTACTTCGGGTCAAATTCCTCTTTCCGCCGAATCCGGCGAAGTGATCGGAAAGACAATAGCCGATCAGACGGAGCAGGTTATCAAAAACCTCAAGGCGGTTCTGGAAGCGGCCGGGTCGTCCCTTGAAAAGGTGCTGAAGACCACCTGTTTTCTCGCGGACATGAACGACTTTGCCGCCTTTAACGAGGTTTACGCAAAGCATTTTTCCGGCAAGCCCGCCCGCTCAACCGTTGCGGTGCGCCAGCTTCCCAAAAGCGTGCTTGTAGAAATCGAGGCCCTAGCGGAAATATGAGGGAATTAATAAAGTGGGCGCGGAATGAAATGCCCAAAACAGACTGTTCCAAAAGCCTGTCCCTTATGACCGCCGCCGAGATGGAAAAGGCCCGCCGTTTCCACAAAAGCGTGCCGAATTACGCCGCGACCCCCCTGGTTGATCTTTCCAATCTTGCCGCCTACTTCAAAGTCAAAAGTATCTTTATAAAGGATGAATCCTTCCGCTTTGATCTTAACGCCTTCAAGGTGCTGGGCGGCTCCTATGCCATCGCAAGATATATAGCCAAACAACTGGGAAAGGACATCTCCGAAATCGACTACGGGGTTCTGGTCTCGGACGAAACCAAGGCGAAACTGGGGGACATTACTTTTTATACCGCCACCGACGGAAATCACGGCAGGGGAGTGGCCTGGGCCGCGAACAAGCTGCGGCAGAAATCGGTGGTGCTTATGCCGAAGGGCTCTTCCCGGGTACGGCTTGAAAATATCCGCAGGGAAGGCGCCGACGCAACCATTACGGATCTTAACTATGACGACGCGGTGCGGCTTGCCAACAAGAAGGCTTCCCAGGATCCCCACGGAGTCATGGTTCAGGATACCGCCTGGGAAGGCTACGAGGAGATTCCCGGCTGGATCATGCAGGGCTACGGATCCATGTCCCACGAAACCCGGGAACAGCTCCGGGCCGCCGGCGTGGAGCGGCCAAGCCACATTTTTGTGCAGGCCGGCGTCGGTTCCCTTGCGGGTTCCGTGATCGGCTACTTCGCCAATCTCTTCCCCGACAACCCGCCGGTGATGACCGTTGTGGAAGCTTCCGCCGCGGACTGCCTTTATATTTCCAACCTTGCGGGGAAGCTCGTGGGGGTAAAGGGAAACCTTACTACCATCATGGCGGGCCTTGCCTGCGGCGAAGGCAATACCATCTCCTGGGAGATACTCAAAAACCACGCGAATTTTTTTGTCTCCACCCCCGACTGGGTTGCTTCACGGGGCATGCGCGTCCTGGCGGTGCCCCTCAAGGGCGACAACAAGGTTATTTCCGGCGAATCCGGGGCTGTTACCGCGGGGCTGCTTTTTACCCTGCTCCGCGACGAGGAATACCGGGATTTTCGGGAAGCCCTGGGGATCAATTCCGATTCGGTGGTGCTTCTTTTCAGTACCGAAGGAAATACCGATCCGGAAAAATTCCGGGACGTGGTCTGGGACGGGGAGTTTCCCAGCGGGAATGTATAGAAGCATCAAACAACAATACAGGCGCGGCCCCCGGCTGCGCGAGGAGGAAATAGCATGCTGGATTTTGCTGCGATAAAAAAGGCCGCCCAATCTTACGAGGGGGCAATGACAAAATTCCTGCGGGACATCGTACGGCTTCCCGGCGAAAGCTGCGGAGAAAAAGAAACCGCCGCGCGTATCGTGGAGGAAATGAAAAAAGTCGGCTTCGATGAGGCGGGAATCGACAAGATGGGCAATGTCATCGGTTACATGGGAAAGGGAAAAACCCTTATCGCCTTTGACGGCCACATCGACACCGTGGGAATTGGCAACCGGGACAACTGGAAGTTTGATCCCTACAAAGGCTTTGAGACCGAAAAAGAAATCGGCGGCCGGGGTACTTCCGATCAGCTTGGCGGCCCCGTGGCGGCTGTTTACGGCGCGAAGATCATGAAGGATCTGGGCCTGCTCAACGACAAGTACCGGGTCATGGTTACCGGCACCGTGCAGGAAGAAGACTGTGACGGCCTGTGCTGGGAATACATCATCAAGGAAGAAAAGATAAGGCCGGAATTTGTGGTAATCACCGAGCCCACCAACGGCAACATCTACCGGGGCCACCGGGGACGCATGGAAATCCGCGTCGAGGTAAAGGGAATTTCCTGCCACGGTTCCGCGCCCGAGCGCGGCGACAACGCCATCTACAAGATGGGGGAGATCCTCGCCGAAGTGAAGGCCCTGAACAAGAAGCTTAAGAAAGATCCTTTTTTGGGCAAGGGGACTCTCGCGGTCTCGCAGATCTACTTCAGTTCTCCCAGCCGCTGCGCCGTAGCGGATATGTGCGCCATCTCCATTGACCGGCGCCTTACCTGGGGCGAAACCTATCAGAGCGCCCTCAGGGAAATCGCCGCCCTGCCCACGGTCAAAAAGTACAAGGCAAAGGTTTCCATGTACAAGTACGACCGTCCCAGCTATACCGGCGTGGTCTATCCGATAGACTGCTACTTTCCCACCTGGGTAATCCCCGAAGACGCCAAGCCCGCCAGGGCTATGGTAAAGGCCTACGAAGGCATGTTCGGCAAGCCCAAGGTTGACAAGTGGACCTTCTCCACCAACGGCGTTGCCATCATGGGGCGGAACAAGATACCCTGCATCGGCTTCGGCCCCGGCAAGGAAGAACAGGCGCACGCCCCCAACGAAAAAACCTGGAAGGCCGATCTGGTTCGCTGCGCCGCCGTCTACGCGGCCCTGCCCGGCATCTATACTTCCGGGGAACTTGAGGAAGGGCCGGGAAGGGCGCCGAAGAAGGGCGCGAAAACGGCAAAGGCCGCCGCGAAAAAACCTGCCGTAAAAAAATCTGCCGCTAAAAAGACCGCCGGGAAGGCCGCGAAAGGAAGGAGAAAATAATGGCGTATATCAATCAATATACTTCAAAACTGGATCAGTTGAATTTCAAGAATATGTTCGAGGGTGATTTTTTTCTTACCTGGGAAAAAACCTTCGACGAGATTCTTGCTACCTTTACCGTCGCGGACGCCCTGCGCTGGCTGCGGGAAAACAATGTCTCCACCCGGATTTTTGACTCGGGCCTCGGTGTATCCCTTTTCCGGGACAACTCAACCCGGACCCGCTTCAGCTTTGGTTCCGCCTGCAACCTCCTCGGTCTTGAGGTGCAGGACCTTGACGAGGGCAAATCCCAAATCGCCCACGGCGAGACTGTGCGCGAAACCGCGAACATGATTTCCTTTATGGCCGATGTTATCGGCATCAGGGACGACATGTACATCGGCAAGGGGAATACCTACATGCGCGAGGTTGCCCGGGCCGTGCGCGAGGGCTTTGTCGACGGAAACCTTGAGCAGTGTCCCACCCTGGTAAATCTTCAGTGCGATATCGATCATCCCACCCAGACAATGGCGGATATGAATCATATCATTCATTACTTCGGCGGCATCGACAAACTCAGGGGAAAGAAGGTCGCCATGACCTGGGCCTATTCGCCTTCCTACGGCAAGCCCCTCTCCGTTCCCCAGGGCGTCATCGGCCTTATGACCCGCTTCGGCATGGAAGTACACCTGGCTCATCCGAAGGGTTACGAAGTCATGCCCGAAGTCGAGGAGGTTGCCGGGAAAAACGCCCGCCTCAGCGGCGGAAAGTTTACCAAGTCCAATTCCATGAAGGACGCCTTCGAGGGGGCGGACATCGTGTATCCCAAGAGCTGGGCGCCTTTTGCCGCCATGGAGAAGCGCACCGGGCTTTACGGCGACGGCGACTTCGACGGAATCAAAAAACTCGAGAAGGAACTTCTTGCCCAGAACGCCGGATTCAAAGACTGGGAATGTACGGAAGAACTTATGAAAACCACCAGGGACGGAAAGGCCCTCTACCTCCATTGCCTGCCCGCCGATATCAGCGGCGTTAGCTGCAAGGAAGGCGAGGTTGCCGCCTCGGTCTTTGATCGTTACCGGGTTCCCCTCTACAAGCAGGCGAGCCACAAGCCCTACATTATCGCGGCCATGATCTTCCTTTCAAAGATAAAATGTCCCCAGGAGACCCTGGCGAATTCGGTTTCCCGCGGCCTGCCGCGGTGTTTCCGTTAGGTGGTGTTTATTCATTATGAAAAAAAGAATAGTTATCGCCCTCGGGGGCAATGCCCTTGGGGACAATCTGAAGGAACAGATGGCCGCGGCCCGGATAACGGCCGGGGCCATTGTGGACCTTGCGGAAGCGGGACACGAGATCGTCGTGGTTCACGGAAACGGCCCCCAGGTGGGGATGATAGAGACCGCCTTTGAAACCGCGGCCAGGGCGGACCCCCACTTTCCGGTACTTCCCATGTCGGTCTGCGTGGCCCTAAGCCAGGGCTACATCGGCTACGATCTGCAGAATACCCTGCGGAAGGAACTGGACGGGCGGAAACTGAAGATCCCCGTGGCTACCATCATCACCCAGGTTGAAGTTGATCCCGGGGACAAGGCCTTTGAAAACCCCACCAAGCCCATAGGCGGCTTCATGAGCGAGGCCGAGGCCGGGGTTCTGCGCGAAAAAGGCATTCCCGTCATGGAGGACGCGGGCCGGGGCTGGCGGCAGGTTGTTGCTTCGCCCAAGCCGGTGAACATCATTGAGGCGGATACCATCAGGACAATGCTTGCAGCGGGGCAGATACCCATTGCCGCCGGCGGGGGCGGCGTTCCCGTCGCAATGCGGGACGGCCAGTACCGGGGCATGAGCGCGGTAATCGACAAGGATTTTTCCGCGGCAAAGCTTGCGGAGCTTATCGGCGCGGATATGCTTATCATTTTAACGGCGGTTGAAAAGGTGGCGATAAATTTCGGCAAGAGCAGCCAGAAATGGCTCGACACCCTTACCGTGGCCGAGGCGGAAAAATATATCGCCGAGGATCAGTTTGCCAGGGGTTCCATGCTTCCCAAGGTGCAGGCTTCAATTTCTTTTGTAAAATCCCCGTCCCGCGGAGAATCCCGCGCGGAATCCCACACTGCCCTTATCACCCTGTTGTCGAAAGCCAGGGACGGCATTGAGGGAAAAACCGGTACCAGAATCACGGCGGGCTGAAAAGCCCCCTTTGAACCTGTACCGCTGTACCGGAACCGCATCCGGATTATTTGAGGAGTTGAGAGGAGTTGATATGAGCGAGATAATGCGCCCCCTTCCTTTTCCCCGGCTTGTCGCCTGGGCGCAGGGGGAATTCAAAAACCACGGTTCCGTCTTCGGCATACGGAAGGAAAAATTTTACCGGAAGGAAGCCGGCGCGGCTTCCCCCTCCGGCGCGGGTTTCAGCCTTTTCGGAACCGAAATAAGCTCTCCCATCGGTCCCGCCGCGGGGCCCAATTCCCAGCTTGCCCAAAATATCCTTGCCGCGTACCTGGCGGGGGCCCGCTTCGTGGAACTCAAGACCGTGCAAATCATGGACGGCGAAGAGCTGAGGAAGGCCGTTGCCCGGCCCTGCATCAACGCCGTTGACGAAGGCTACAACGTGGAATGGTCCACCGAGCTGACCGTGGGCGAGGCCTTCGAGGAATATGTCAAGGCCTGGTTTCTCTGCCATGTATTCGCGAAGGAATTTGACCTTGCCGAAAGAGGCGACTTTATCTTCAATATGAGCGTGGGCTACAGCCTTGACGGAATCAAGTCGAAAAAAATCGACGACTACCTTGAAGGGATGAAGGACGCCCGCGGCTCCGGAATATGGAAAAGCTGCCGGCAGTATCTTGCGGATAACATCGCCTCCTTTAAAAAATTCAGCGGGAAAGACCTTGACGCGATTTCCCCGGCGATTGCAACGGGGATTACCCTTTCGACCCTCCACGGGTGTCCCAGGGAAGAAATCGAAAAAATCGCCGTCTGGCTTATCGGCGGAAAGAACCTTCATACCTATATCAAATGCAACCCGACCCTGCTGGGATACGAGACGGCCCGCGGAATTCTTGACCAAATGGGCTACGGATATATTTCCTTTGACGATCATCATTTTAAAAACGATCTTCAGTTTAACGACGCGGTCGGCATGCTCGGCCGGCTTATGAAACTTGCGAAGGAGAAAAACCTTTCCTTCGGCGTTAAACTTACCAACACCTTTCCGGTTGAGATCAGGCGGAATGAGCTTCCCGGCCAGGAGATGTATATGTCGGGCCGCTCCCTTTTCCCGCTTTCGCTTAACGTGGCGAAACAGCTCTCCGAAGCCTTTGGGGGCGGGCTTCCCATTTCCTATTCGGGCGGCGCCGATTACTTTAACCTGGCCGGCCTCCTTGAAACGGGAATCCGGCCTGTAACCCTGGCGACTTCCATTCTTAAGCCGGGCGGCTACGAGCGGCTTGCCCAGCTTGCGGAAACCGCGGCCGGAGTTTCCGCGGAAGGGCGGAGCGGGGCGTCGGACGGCGGCGCGGCCGTCAACGTAAAGGCCCTGACGGCGTTTGCGGAGAATATTCCCGGAATGAAACGCTACCGCAGCGAGTACCGCCGGGCCGGGCCGCGCAAAACCTCAAGCGCGCTGCCGCTTTTCGACTGCGCCAAGGCGCCCTGCATGGACGGCGGCTGTCCCCTGCATCAGCGTATCCCCGACTACCTTGCCGCGGTGGCCGCGGAAGATTACCGCGCCGCCTTTGCCATTATCGCCCGCGACAACACCGCGCCTTCGATTACCGGAACCCTCTGCGATCACCAGTGCCAGCATAAATGCACCAGGGTGGATTACGAGGATCCCCTGAATATCCGCAGGGCAAAACTTCTTGCCGCGGATCATGCCCAGGAGGACTATACCTTTTCCCTCGCGGTCCCGCCGAAAAAAACCGATATCTGCGCCGCGGTTATCGGCGCGGGGCCCGCCGGTATTGCCGCGGCGGTCTTCCTGCGGAGAAACGGCGTGCCCGTAAAGGTTTATGAAAAACGGGACAGGCCCTACGGCGTGGTTCAGCATGTGATCCCTTCCTTCAGAATTTCCGACGAAGCGATATACCGCGATTACGCCCTGGCCCAAAAAACAGGGGTTGAATTTATTTACGGCGCGCCGGAAGTTTATTCAATCGAAGAACTCAAAAAGCGGCATCCCTTCATAATAATCGCCACCGGCGCCTGGAAAGAAGGCGCCCCGGCGGCAAAGCAGGGGCAGGAAAATATCATCGTCGCCCTGAAATTCCTTGAGGATTCGAAAAAGTCCGGCCTTGGTCTTTCCCTCGGCAAAAGGGTCGCGGTTATCGGCGGCGGTGATGTCGCAATGGACTGCGCCAGGGCCGCGAAGAAAAACCGGGGCGTTGAATCGGTTACTGTTGTGTACCGGCGGACAAGGGAATTTATGCCGGCCCAGTACGAAGAGCAGGAAGAAGCCCTGCGCGAGGGCATTGAGCTGCTGGAGCTTCTTGCCCCCGAAACCTGGGCGGACGGCGCGCTTACCTGCGAAGTTATGCGCCTTGGGGATTACGACGCTTCCGGCAGGCGGGGCATTGAGGGAACCGGCGAAAAGCGGCGGCTTGCCTTTGACACGGTGATAGGCGCGGTCGGCGCCCGGGTTGATACGGAACCTTTTGCGCGTAACGGCATTGCGCTTGATGAAAAAGGGCGCCCCGGGGTAAACGCCGCCTGCGAAAGCTCCGTGGCCGGCGTCTACCTTGCCGGGGACTGCAGGGCCGGGGCGGCTACCGTCGTCAAGGCCGTTGCCGACGGCAAAGCCGCCGCCGGGGACATACTCAAAAAGCTCAAGCTGCCCGCGGACTTTTCCTGCCTTCCCGCGGGCCCCGCCTGCGTAAGCGCCGGCCGGGCGGCCGGCCGTCTCGGCGAAGAGGACCCCGTCGGCGGGCTGCTCTTCAAAAAGGGCCTTCTCACACCGGCGGGACAGGACGGCGCCGACGGCTACCGCTGCCTTTCCTGCGACATTGTATGCGAAATCTGCGTGGACGTATGCCCCAACCGCGCCAATGTGATGATTCGGCTGGACGAAGCCGCGCTGTCCTCGGACGAAGCTTCGTTGTCCGGCGGTTTAAAAGGAAGCCGCCAGGTTGTCCACGTCGATCGCCTGTGCAACGAGTGCGGAAACTGCGCAAGTTTCTGCCCCCACGCGGGAAAACCCTACAGGGACAAGTTTACAATTTTCTCGGAGGAAGATGATTTTAACGACAGCGGGAACCCCGGCTTTCTGCCCGCCGGCGATAAAAAATTCAGGCTGAGGCTGGAGGATAAATCGGTAATTGACTGGGAATTCGGCGGCGGCGGCGCGCCGGAAACCTATAGCAAAATTATCGGGGCCATCACGAAAGATTACGGCTATTTGGTATAACGCCGGGATTTGGAGTCCCTATACCGTAATAACCTTGATGGACATGTCTTCCATAAAATGAACCCAGCCGGGATCAATGCCGCTGTCGGTGATCACCGTATCGACGATATCCAGGGGCGCGAAATAAGCGGGCCGGATCTGATCAAATTTTTTGGAATCCGCCAGGAGGATTTTTTTCAGCGAGGAGGCAATACAGGCCTGCTTGACATTAATTTCGTACTGGTTGGCGCAGGTTAGGCCGAATTCCCCGCTTACCCCCGCGGCGGAAAGAAAATATTTCGTCGCCCGGGTCCGCTGAATAAGGGCGATGGTTTCCGCCGATTCAAAAAGCTGGGTGTTGGGGTGATAATACCCTCCGCCCACGATAAGATTTTCCACCTTTTTTTTATGAAGTTCCAGCAGGGCGTTCATGGTAAAACACAAGACCGTGATGGGGTGTACCGGGGGAATATATTTGGACACAAGCTCGGTAGTGGTGCCAATGTCAATAATGATTGTATCCCCCGGCTCTACCATCCGGGCCGCTTCCCGGCCTATCCTGTCCTTTTCCGAATTGTTTACCGTTTTTTCCAGGGAAAGATAGTAATCGTTCTGCCCGAAATTACCGTTCCCCGGGGATTTGAAAATAGCCGCCCCGTGTACCAGGGAAATGATGTTGTCCAGCCGGAGCTGGGCCAGATCCCTGCGGACGGTCATTTCCGAGACGGCAAGTTCCCCGGCCAGTTCCTTTATGGACGCGCCGTTGCGATTCTGTAAAATATTTACCAATTTACCGGTTCTTTCAAGCTTATTCGGCATAATCCCCACCCTGTCTTTTCCGGCAGCCTAAACCGGGAACATTCCGGTTGAATCTTTGGATATAGTGTACCAATAATATGATAATAATACAACAAAAAATTTTCATTATTTGTCAAAGTTCTCAAAAAAGCGAAAAAAATATCTTTATTGTCTTGACAAAATAACATTACAAGATATAATATTGCCAATATGTGTTATTATAATAACATGGCTTTCACAAAAATTGGTTTTGTGAAGGATCGCTAATTCAGGAACTAATTAGGAAGTAATATTATGGACAAACAGAATCTATGGGGTTATATCGACCATACCTTCCTTAAACCAACCGCGGCGTGGGAAGAGATTCGGGTTATCTGCGCCGAGGGCCTGGAAAAAAAGGCCGCTTCGGTTTGCATACCCCCCTCTTTTGTGTCCCCCGCCCGGAAGGCCTTTGGGACTCTTAACATCTGTACGGTTATCGGGTTTCCCCTGGGGTACCATACCACCCGGGTTAAGCTCGAGGAAGCCGGGGAGGCCCTGGCCGAAGGGGCCGGCGAGGTGGATATGGTGGTCAACCTGGGGGATGTAAAGGCCGGCGATTTCGACGCCGTCACCAGGGAGATTGCCGCGCTGCGGGCCGCGGCGGCGGGGAAGATCCTCAAGGTTATTGTGGAAACCTGCTATCTGACCGAAGAGGAAAAAATCGCCCTCTGCGGCTGCGTTACCCGCGCCGGGGCGGATTACATAAAAACCTCCACCGGCTTTGGCAGCGCCGGGGCGGTTCTTGAGGATGTGAAACTTTTTTCCCGGCATATCGGGCCGGGGGTAAAAATAAAAGCCTCCGGGGGTATATCGACGCTGGAGGAAATGGAGGCGTTTATCAACGCCGGATGCGGCCGGATCGGTACCAGCCGGGGCATGAAAATTCTGGGTTAAGGGCCGGGATCGATACGCCTTAATAATTAGAGTCTATCCATAATGTAGATACATGAACGAATACACCCCGCAAGGGGATAATTTTATATTCCGAAGGAGTTTATTTTGAAACGGACGGTTCTTTTTTTGTGTTTTGTACTGGTTGTTTTTGGAATCGCGGGATGCGCAAAAACAAAAACCACCCCCGAACAGGGGACCGAAAAACAGGTTCGGATAGGGCTTGTTTCATCAAGCAGCGGGTTTGGCGACGGAGCCTTTAACGATCTCACCCTGCAGGGGGTTGATAAGGCGGTTGCCGATATGGGAATAAGTTACGACAAAATTGCCATTAAAGCGATTGGCGATATTGAATTATCCCTGCGCGACATGGCGTCCGCAAAGGATTACGATCTTGTCATCTGCCTTACCTTTGAGGCAACCGAGGCTCTCAGGATTGTAGGGGACGAATACCCGGAACAGAAATTCGCCATTATTGATACCGCCCTGGAGGCGCCGAATGTGGCGAGCTACATGACCAAAGATGAGGAAGCCTCCTTTTTGGTCGGGGCTATGGCTGCTTTAATGAAGGCCGACGGCTTAAGCGGTACCGACAAGATAGGATTTATCGGCGGAGCGGACAGGCCGAACATCAGGATTTTTTATTCCGGTTATGCCGCGGGGGCAAAATATATTGATAAAAATTTACAGATCTTTGATGACTATGTAGGTAGTTTTACCGACGTTACCACCGCAAAGGAAATCGCCTCGACCATGAACGGCCGGGGAGCGGATATTATTTTTCATGCCGCCGGCATGTCGGGGAACGGTTTGTTTCAGGCGGCAAAAGAAAACAATACCTATGCCTTTGGGGTAAACACTAATCAGAATTCGGTTGATCCCGATCATATTGCCGGGAGCATGATAAAAAAAGTTGATGTGGCGGCCTATGAAGCCATCAAGTCGGTGGTGAGCGGAACCTTTTCTCCGGGAACCAGGGTACTTTCCATGGCCGACGGCGGGGTAGATCTGGTTACCGAAGGCTCAAATGTAAAAGTAAGCGCCGGGCTTACCCGGAGACTTGATGAACTCCGCGGGAAGATAGCTTCCGGAGAAATCGTTGTCCCCGCTACCGTTAACGACCTTGAAAGGTTCACCGCGGGGCTTTAAAGCCTGTTATACGCACCGGCAACGGTGCGTATAACGGAAATAATTTTTCCCTATCCGATAGACAAAGCAGGTTTTTATGCCCCCGGTTATCCAAATGTCCGGAATCAACAAGCGTTTTGGCAAGGTTCTTGCAAACGATCACTGTAATCTGACGGTTGACGAAGGAGAAATACACAGTCTGCTCGGTGAAAACGGCGCGGGAAAAACCACGTTAATGAATATCCTTTTCGGCATGTACCGGGCGGACAGCGGAACAATTCGGATCAACGGCAAAGAGTGTTTTATCCATAACACGGGGGACGCGTTCCGTCACGGCCTTGGAATGGTTCATCAGCATTTTATGCTGGTAAACACTATGACGGTACTGCAAAACATCATCCTGGGCCAGGAAATCGGCGGATTAAAACTGAATTACCGGGAAAGCCGCCGTCAGGTTCTGGAGATTGTGGAAAAATTCGGACTGGACCTGGATTTAAACGCCTATGTCGAAGATCTCTCCGTGGGAATGAAACAGCGGGTTGAGATTATAAAAACCCTGTACCGGGGCGCCAATGTTCTTGTTCTTGATGAACCAACCGCTGTTTTAACGCCCCAGGAATCGAACAGTCTGATGCGGATTCTGCTGGACATGAAAAAGCAGGGTAAAACCATTATTTTTATTACCCATAAGCTGAATGAAACCATGCAGATTGCGGACAGGGCGACAATTCTCCGGGACGGAAAAGTTACGGCCACGGTTAATGTGGCCGAGACAAACATCAGATCCCTGGCGGGCTACATGGTAGGCAGGGAAGTGTTTTTTGAGCTGGATAAAGAGCCCTGCCGTCCCGGCAAGGTACTTTTGGAAATTGAGAATCTGCGCCTCCTTCCCCAGGCGGGGGAAACGGTAAACCTGGCGGTACGGGAAGGGGAAATTCTCGGCGTTGCCGGCGTGGACGGCAACGGGCAGCTTGAACTGGAAGAAATGATCCTGGGGCTGCGTCCCCGGCTTTCGGGGAATATCAGAATTGGCGGTGAAGAGATAACCAAAATAAAACCGCTCACGGTACGTCATAAGGGGGTCGGTTATATTGCCTCCGATCGTTTCCGGAGGGCGATTCTGCCGGGGCTGCCGGTGGCGGAAAATTTTCTCCTCGGTTTTCAGTCGGGAAAAAAATATGTGTCCCGGGGGTTTATCAATAAAAAGAAGCTGTTCCATGATACCCGGGAGTCTATTGCCGCCTTTGCGGTAAAAACAACCGGGGTCTTGCAAAATATCTCCGATTTGTCCGGGGGGAACCAGCAGAAGCTGGTTCTTGGCCGGGAGGTAGCCCCCGAATACCGGCTGGTTGTGGCGGCCCAGCCGGGGCGCGGTCTTGATATCGGCGCGGTGGAATATATCCACACCCAGTTTCTCCGCCTCCGGGCCGAAGGGAAAGGGGTTCTGCTTATATCGGCGGACCTGGAGGAAATTCAAAAGATGTCGGATCGGATTGCCGTGATTTACAAGGGCGAAATAATGGAATGTAAAGACGCCTCCCTGTATACCCTTGAAGAACTGGGATTACTTATGGCGGGGAAAAAGCCCCGGGAAGAAGGAAG
>JAISAK010000213.1 GCA_031266695.1 Treponema sp. | reverse complement strand
AGGCAGCTTGTATCGGAAATAATTATTTTATCGAAAAAGTTTGGAGGCATTGTCAATGTCAGATTTTAATTCATCGGCGGTCTGGGAAAAAAGAGAGACCCCATACTTGCCCAGCATCTCAACAAAAGCCCTTTTTGAAAGGCCCGCCAACTCCGCGCAGTATCCAAGGGCAAGTTTTCGATCTTCGTACAGTTTTGCGGCAAGCAGCATCTTTATATCGAATTCGGAAAGCGCGGCCTGTTTCGGCATTTTAAGGTCTATAGTCATCGGGTACTTCGTATCCCCCTCTGTATCTTCAAGTATAGCACAAATACGGAAAGCCCGTAAAGGCTTGGGAGCGAGCCGGAGCCGCGGTAAGCAGCACGGAATCATCAATCTGACGGAGAAATAAACATGAAGACAAAAAAAGTGCCTGGCGCCGTTTTGGGTTTATTTGCGGCCTTGGCCATGCCGGTGTTCGCGGAACACGAATTCGCCCTGTCCCTGGCGCCGGCCTTTGAAGTCCCCGTGGGGAAGGAACATTTCGGTCCCGGCGCGGGGGCCGCCGCCGCCCTTGACTGGGCCTTTCTTCCGTTTATGGGGGTCAGCGCGGGAGGCGGCTTCTCAGGCCTCTCCGCGGAAGCGGGGGGCGCTTTCACTTTGTACCGGGGCGGCGCGGGCCCCTTTTTCCGCTGGCGGCCCTTTGACCGCTGGACTTTCCGCGCCGGCATACAGGCCGGGGCGTATCAGTACCGGTGGGAGGATTATGACAATATCCGGCCCTTCGCGGGAGGCGGGCTCCGGGCGGAGTTTCACCTGTCGCCGTACCTTTCCCTTTACGCCGGAGGGGAGTATACCGTTTACGCTTTTTCAGGCGACCCCCTCAGTGCCTTCAACTTTGCGGCGGGGATCCGGCTGAACCTGTCGGAACTCATGCGGGGGGAGGCGCGGGTGGAGGGCGAAAAGACAGAGCAGCGGCGAATCTTTCCCGTTTCCTGGGCCTGGTACAAGGACAATCCGGCGGCAATGGTACGGATTACGAATAACGAGCCGAATACCGTTACCGGTGTGAACCTTTCGCTTTTTATGGATTCCTATATGGGGCAGCCGGAACTGTTTAAGGTGATACCCCGGCTTGCTCCGGGGGAAAGCGCGGATGTGCCGGTAACGGCCCTGTTCAACGGGGTTATGCTTTCCCTGATCGAAAACGTTACGGCTAACGGCCGGATACTGATGAGTTACCGGAGTCTGGGCGCTCGCAAGGAGACGGATTTTCCGGTACAGATGCCGGTCTATCACCGGAATGCCATGAGCTGGGACGACGACCGGCGGGCCGCTTCGTTTGTATCGCCCCGGGACGGCGCGGCCCGGCTTTTCGCCCGGTATGCCGCTTCGATAGCGGACGGAATATCCACGGACAGAATGTCCACGGACAGAATGTCCGAAGACAGCCTTCCCGCTAACGGCCTCCCCCGGAACCTGCGCTACGCCGCGGCCCTGTTCGAAGCCCTGGCGGCCTACGGAATAAACTATGTGATTGATCCGGCCTCCTCCTTTGCAGAGATGTCGGAGGACGCGGCCGCGCTGGACAGCCTTAACTATCCCTACCAGACCCTGTACTACCGGGGCGGGGATTGCGACGACCTTTCGATTTTGTATTGCGCCATGCTTGAGGCCCTGGGGATTGATACGGCCTTTATCACCATACCGGGACATATCTACGCCGCTTTCGATACAGGCCCGGAAAACGGAGCGTTTTTTGGCGCCGGGCAGGACGATTTAATAGCGCATGACGGACGGCTCTGGATGCCGGTGGAAGTTACGGTGCCCGGCGAGGGGTTTTACCAGGCATGGCGTATCGGGGCGCGGGAATGGCGTGCTGCCGCAAACGGCAGCGGGGAAGAACGGCGGCTCTACCCCATGCGGGAATCCTGGGCGATCTACCCGCCGGTAACGGTGCCGGAGGCGGGAGACCGGCTGCCGGATTTACCGGAAGAAAAGGAGATCGCCGGAAGATTTACGGAGGCGGTAAAGAGATTAGGGGGAACTGTCGACCAACCATTTTAAATCAGATAAAATACGAATAATGATCGATCTGCATACTCATTCCAACGCCTCCGACGGGAATTTAAGCCCCGCCCGGCTTGTAAGGGAGGCCGCAAATCAGGGTCTCGGCGCCCTTGCGCTGACGGATCATGATACTATTAACGGCCTGGAAGACGCAAAAAACGAGGCTCTGGGAGCGGGAATTCGCTTTGTCCCGGGAATCGAGATAAATATCAGCTGGAAAGGGCTCCGGAATGTTTGCGGGCTTGGGCCGGGCGGCGAATTTCACCTTTTAGGCCTGGGAATCAGGGCGCCAAGTCCGGCTTTTCTCGCGGCAATCGCCGAATTGTCCCGCCGCCGGGAAGCCCGCAACCGTGAAATCCTCGAAAAAATGCACGACCTAAGCATTGATGCGACAATGGAAGAGGTCGAGGCCTTTTCCGGCGGCCACTCGCTGGGGCGTCCCCATTTTGCCAGTCTCCTGGTGAGCCGAAGAATCGTTAGAACCGTGGAGCAGGCCTTTGCCCGCTACCTGAGCATGGGAAAGCCCCTCTATGTCTCCAAGGAGGGATTGGAATTTGACGAAGCCGCCGCGGCAATCCGCGAATCGGGGGGAATTCCTGTTTTGGCGCACCCCATGTCCCTCTACGTCGCCTGGGGGCGTCTTCCGGAACTGATACGGGAACTGAAAAGCCGGGGTCTTGCGGGCATTGAAGCCTGGCATCCCGCCGCCAGGCCCCGCTCCTGCCGGCGCCTTGAGGAGCTTGGCAAGGCCCTTGGCCTCTATATTACCGAGGGCAGCGACTTCCACGGTTCCAACCGGCCTGACCGCCGGCTGGGTTTTTCCTGCGGGGAAAGAAAAATTATGGACAGCGTGCTGGAAGCAATACCGGAATTGGCCTAATTCCGAATAAAACCCGGGGTTTACAAAATCCGTGTTTTCCGCGAAGGGCCGCTAAAGATCTTCTTCGCTAAGGCCGTAGCCCTCGCTCTTGTGGTAAAGACCTTCGGGTTCGATGTGAACCACGATGTCGTAAACGCCTTCTATCTTTTCTTTGATGGCTCCCTCTACCCGGGAAGCGATTTTATGCGCCGCCCGGACGGAAAGATCGGCGTTTACCTCAATGTCAATATCTATGTCCCACAAACCGGCTATGCGCCGCATTCTGACCCGGTGCGGATTGCCGGCGCCTTCAATCGAGTTGACCGCGTCAAAGACCGCCCGGTAGAATTCCTTTCCCGAGCCGCCGTCCATAAGCTCCGTGTTTGCTTCGATAAAAATACCCACCGCCGACTTTATGACCCATAAGCCTACGAGGATTGCCGCGGCCGAATCAATGGCGCCGATGTCAAGCTGTATGGAAAGCCCCAGCCCGGCAAGTACGCCGGTTGAGAGAATAACGTCGCCGGTCATGTTTTTGGCGTTTGCCCTGAGCATGGGGGAATCGGCTTTTTTTCCGAAGAACCGCTGACTCCAGGCAAGGAGCAGCTTTCCGGCAATGGAAATCAGGGCCGCGACAAGGGCCGCGCCCTGCGGCGCTTCATGCCGTTCGCCAAAGGCAAGATCCCCGGCGGAGTTGAGGATAAGCTGCGCCCCGGCAAAAAAGAGTATGCAGGAAAGGAGGGTGGTGGCGATTGTTTCCGCCCTGCCGTGGCCCCAGGGATGCCCCTTGTCGGCCGGGCGGGAAATGATCCGGGCAACCGCCAAAGACATGATCGCGATAAGTACATCCACCGACGAATCAATGCCGTCGCCGAGTACCGCAAGGCTGCCCGCGTAAAGGCCCGTACCGATTTTTACGGCGGCAAGAAAGGTGTTGCCGAAAAGGGCGGTAAGGGACGCTATGCGTATAAGCCTTACCTTGCGCATAACATCTGCCGCCGGCCCCCCGGCAGTCCCGTCTTCCGGCGCGGCGGTTTGTTTCTTTTTTTCCATGAATTTACTCCGCCCTCGGGCGTTCAGAAGGGCCCGAATCCAATCTTTACGGCAAAGGCCAGAAAAGCGGAAGTAAGGATCAATATGACGAGCTGCAGCTTCCAGGTCCAGCGTATCCATTTTGTATAACTTACCACGGAAAACGACAGGGCAATGAGCAGCAGAGGGTTGGTGGGAAAGATCATGTTGGAAAAACCATCGCCGAAGTCAAAGGCAAGCACCGCGGTCTGGCGGGTAATGCCCACAAGATCCGCCAGGGGGGTAAGGAGGGGCATCATAAGAAAGGCTTTGGCGCTTGCGGAGCCGATAAAAAAGTTCATCCCTAAAGTGGTGGCATAGATAAGGAAAGCCGCGCTCATGGGCGGCGACCGGCGGATCAGTTCCGCGGCCATGTAAAGGATAGTGTCCATGATCATGCCGGTAGTGATGATATGCTTGACGCTGTAAGCCAAAAGTACAAGGAAGACGCCGGGGAGTATGTTTAAAATCCCCTTTCTGAAGGCATCCGCAAGCTGCGCCGGCCCGAGCCCCGCAAAAAGCCCGCCGCCAACGCCGCCCGCAAGAAATAGTACGGTCATCAGTGGAAAAGCGAGGTTTGAAAGGCCGGGAAGCCTGGCCGTTGAGATGACAAGGAGCATAGCCAGGGCAATGCAGGATACAAACCAGATTAGGGCCTTCCACTGGCCGGCCTTTATCGCGTTCTTTACGGCGGCGCCTTCAATGTCCCGAAGGCGGAGCTTTTGCCGCAGCTTTTCATCTTCCTTGAAGCAGAT
>JAISAK010000163.1 GCA_031266695.1 Treponema sp. | reverse complement strand
TCATACGGTTATAAAACGAAGAAACCCCCATGCGGTCCGCAGCATAGGCGGCGCCGGCGTTGCAGGAATAAACGATAATATCCCTGGCGTTTACCGGCCCGTGGGCTCCCAGACAGTTGATGATGATCTTTTCTCCCCGGCTGGTAGTCCGTTCATAGTGCCCGTTGCAGACAAAGATGGTATTTTCGTCAATGGCCCCCGCATCCAACAGGGCTGAGAGGGAAAAGATCTTGAACACCGAACCAGGCTCATAGGCCCAGATGGCGGGCCTGTCCATACGCGCGGTCTCGTCGGAATTTCTTATATCGTTGGGGTCAAAACCGGGAAGGGAGGCGGAACCGAGGATATCGCCGCTGCGGGGGTCCATCGCCATAAGCATTACCGCTTCGGCGTTGTTTTCCCGGAGAGTCGCGGCGGCTATATCTTCAAGGATGTGCTGCACATTCGCGTCAAGGGTAAGCACAACCTGGCTGCCTTTCCCGCCGCTTTCAATGCCCGAAAGTTCGTTGTCAAAGGCGTATTCGATTCCCGCAAGCCCGTCGTTTTCATCCCCCACAAAGCCGATAATCTGGCCGGCCAGCGCCCGTTCCGGGTAGATGCGCCCCACAATGGGCTCCAGCGAAACACCCCGTATCCTGCCCGCGGAAAGGGCCTCGTTTATCAGGTGTATGGTGGATTCGTCAACCTGTTTTTTCAGGTATACAAAATCGCTGGCCGACCGGCTTATCCGTTCCCGAATCTCATCGGCGGGCTGTTCCAGAATGGGGGAAAGTTCCGCGCAGAGGACCTCAAGGCCGGTAATTTCCGGCCGCCAGACGCTGACATTGGCAAGCCTTGTCTGCAGGGCAAGGAAACGGCCGTTCCGGTCAAGGATAGGGCCCCGCTCCGCAAAGCCGCGGGAACCGGACTGTTCCGGCGGCGGCCCGCCTTTCAGCATGAGCGTCCCGTAACGGACAAGAAGCCCCGCCGCGGCAAGCGCCAGGAGCGAGAAGAAGAAAATAAAACGCCGTTTCAGCATCGTCTTCATTTAAACCCCAGCACCTTTCCTGTTATTTTATCAACCGCGACGGGGCCGTAGGATCGGGAATCGTAGGACTGGAGGCTGTTGTCCCCCAGGGCCAGAAAATAGCCTTCTTCGGCAAGCTCCCCGCAGCGTTTTACCGCCAGGCCCCCCGAGGGGGTGTAAAAAACCACTACTTCCCCCTGTCTGGGTATTCCCCAGCGCAGCAGATAACCCGGCTGTCCGGGAAAACGGAATCCGTATTGCAGGCGGTTTATTATCAGTACGGTGCCGGAACGTATGGCGGGCTCCATGGAATCGCCTTCGGCAATTATCAGATCGAACAGAAATAATTTTATGACGAGAGCCGTAATCAAAGCCCCCAAAACCGCCTTTGCCATATATTCGGAAGTATAATCATTCCCTTTAATTGTGTCGATAAACCAGTATGATGTCGAATATTATCGGGGAACAGCACGTAGCCCGGCGGAAGAAGCCCTCCCTTTTATATAAAGCCCTCGATTATCGGCAGCCCGGCTCCGGAACCGATTTTATTCGGGAGATAAAACAGAAGCCGATTCCCGCAAGGCGGCGAAAAAAGCGGAAGACCCCCGGTTTTTTATTTTTCCGGCTGCCGAAAATCCGGCTTCGGGAAATATTTCACTTCCGGAAGGGGTATTTTACTCCGGGGAATTTCGGGAAAAAAGTTCCGCAAAGGAAAGAGCGGCGCGCCTCCGGGCAGGAGCCCAAAATCCGGGCGCGGCGTTCCGGTTTCAGTTTCCCCATTCCCTCTCTCGCAAGCCTCGCGGTTATTACAGGAACCCTGCTGGTTTCGCTCCTTGTCCTTAACTGGGAAGGCCTCGGTTTTTCCCTGTCTTCGCAGAGCTACCTTCCGGAACCCGGCCCGGACGAGGAAGGCCGGCGGAACCTTGCCTCCTACGCGGGGATTCCCCTTACGGAGACTCCGGCCGCCGCCGAAATACCCCTCGATTTAATGGAAACCTTCACCTGGACCAGCTATACGGTGAAAAGGGGCGATTCGGTTTCCAAAATCGCCGCGGATAACGCTATTTCCATGGACGCCATCATCGCTTCCAATAATATCAGGAATGCCCGCCGCCTGCGGGAAGGGGAGGTTTTGCGGATTCCCAACATGGACGGCATCCCCTATACGATAAAAAAGGACGACAGTCTCTCAAAAATATCAAAATCAATGGGGGTTCCCCCGGAAGCGATCCTCGACGCCAACGATCTGCGGAGCGACACCTTGATCCTGGGGCAGCAGATCTTTATTCCCGGCGCGAAAATGCGCCGCGACGATCTCAGGCTTGCCCTGGGGGAGCTGCTGATTTATCCCATCCGGGGGCGTCTTACCAGTCCCTTTGGCTGGCGCAGCGACCCCATCAGCGGGGTACGGCGCTACCACGCGGCGATAGACCTTGCGGCAAGCCTGGGGACGACGGTAAAAGCCGCCATGGACGGCAGAGTTTCGACTCTCGGGAACAACGCCACCTACGGTAAATTCATTATTCTGAGTCATGACGGCGGCTATCAGACCATGTACGCCCACCTTTCGCTCATATCGGTCAAAGAGGGGGACCGGGTGATTCAGGAGGGCAAGATTGGGGAAGTGGGCAATACCGGTTACAGTACGGGCCCCCACCTTCATTTTGCGGTCTATAAAAACGGGAAACCGGTCAATCCCCTTGATTTCCTTAATTAATAAGCATAAAATGATAGAAACAGGGAAAATTAAGGCAGGGTTTCAAATAATTGATTTTAAAAATAGGTTATAAAGATAAATATTTTCATTGCCAGGTCGGGAGGTTTCATGCGTAATCTGGTGTTGATTCTTATCGCTTTTATTGCGGTAGTAACTTTTATCAGGGCCTTTGACAGTTCGGGAATCGAAGACATGAAAGGTATTCCCGAGAAAATAAGTGAATTCAGTTCCGGCAATTAATTGTTATGACGGACTGATGTTATGGTGTTCGGCGAAAATCCCGTCATTATTTCAAAAAACTCTTCATTTGAAACGGTATTGGATGATACCTGCGAACAGCTTATGGATCGGCAGATACGGTATTCTCTGCGGCGGATTCATGAACTGGAGGATCGCCTGAGATGCCTGGAACAAGAACTGGACGAATTCCTTCTTCAAAATACAGGTAAGTGATGAAGAATCGCTGGTGCGCGTTTCTTGTCGGACTGTACCTTTCCCTCCTTCCCGTTTACGGAGAGATAAGTTTCAGCGGTCTTGATTTGTCCGACGACAACCGGCTGCTCTTCCGCGCCGATTCTTCCGGGCCCCTTCCCCAGCACGCGGTTTTTATTTCCCGCCTTACCGATTTGGCGCTTCAGCAGATCACCGCCTTTCCCGAACGGATGGAACTTGTGGAAAACGGCGGCTTCCTCCTGGTGCGGAACTGTTTCGGCGCGGTAAGGATTCCCGTTTCCGGCGGACTTCCGCGGAATATCCCCGGCTTTCCTTCGTTTGCCTCCGGCGCCGCACCGGGCGCGCGGCCTCTTGACATCGAGGCTTCCGCCGACGGCCGCTGGGTTCTGTATGTCGAATCCCAAAGCCCCGCCTACGGAGACCTGGTACTCCTTGACACCGCGGGCGGGACAAAGCAAATCGTTACGCGCAATATCGAAAAGCCCGACCGGATTTTTCCCGCCCGTTTCAGTCCCGATTCCCGGGTGTTTGTATACGCCAAGGCGGGACGGATCTACTATTACGCGCCGGGCGGCGCCGCGTCCCCGGCGGACGAGCGTTTCCGCCGTATAGGGGAAGGGGAAATTTCCTCAACGGCGTGGAGCGGGAAAGGGGATTTTTATTACCTCCGGGGGAACACCCTGTACGGGGTTCGGGGAGCGGAATTTTTTACCCGCGCCGTGTATGCCGATTTTCTTGAAGTCGGTTCCGCCGCGGGGAAGATTCCCTTCGATTTTGATCCCGCCTTCGACTCCTTTTGGCTTGCCCCGGATGCCCGTTCCGTTCTCCTTTCCCGGGGCGGGCGGACGGTTTTCTATTATCCCCTTGAAACTCCGCCGGAAGAATCGATTCTTCCCTACGTGATGATCCCGCCGGACGCCTTTGACATTAATGTGCTGTGGTCTCCCGGGGGCCTTGTTACGGTGCTGGCCTCGATTCCGGGCGGAAAAGGCGAAGAAAGCCGGGTGGCGGCATGGCGCCTTGTCGACGGCGGAATCGGGCCGTCCTCCTTTGTGCCGCTGGAAACTCCCCTCGGCTCCAACTGCGTTTTATCCCCCGACGGAAAGCTGGCGCTTTTCTGGGGCCCCCGGGGGCTCGCGCTTTGGGACTATGTCAACTGGCGCCCCCTGCAAAGACCCGAGACCGGGCCTGTGTATTCCTGCCTGTGGCTCGGCAATTCCGAGTATGTCCGGGGAGACGCCCGGCGTATCGAGCGGGTAAGCCTTGCTGGAGAGCGGCGGCTCTTGTGCCTTGCCGGCGTTTCCGCTTACGGCTTCGAGGAACAACCGGGAAGGGCCCCTTCCGCCCTCCCGCGTATCCTTGCCGGAGACGGCGGCGCCTGGTACAGTACCGACGGCAGGAACCCCTGGGCGGAAACATCCGGCGTCCGGGTGCG
>JAISAK010000151.1 GCA_031266695.1 Treponema sp. | reverse complement strand
TTGGAGCCGTCGGCAACCGCTTTTTCGTAGGTTTGCAGCGTCCACTCAAGAACCCGGTCAATGCCGATACTTTTGGCGTCGGCAGCCATCTGGGCCCAGATCGCCTCAAATTCGGCCTCATCCCGGGCCATGACCGCTCTCCAGGTTCCGGGAGCTATCACCTGGCCGATCCGCTGGCCCAAAACATTGATATCATCAGGGCCTGCCGGCATCTGGGCAAAAGGCGCCTTGGACAGCAGGTTGTGTTTGGTGAAATAATCCATTTCGTCAATGGCCCCCATGGTCTGCTGCCAGTCCAACACCAGGGCCGTGTCTTTGGGGGCGAAATCTTTCTTGATCCAGTCGCCGCCGTCGAGCCGCCGGTTCCACGCGGGGTTGATGGTCAAACCGCTCAGGGGAGGCTCGCCGGTAACTAACGGAACACTTCCGGGCCGGCCGCCGTTGGTAAACTCCAGATTCGGGTCGGCCTGCATTCTCCAGTACAATTCGGTAAAGTAGGGCTCTCCACTGGAATCCACATCCCACGCTATCCCCTGGCGTCCAAAGGAAAGGTTCATGTGTCCGTCGATGCTGAATATGTAGTTAAGGAATTCCAGAATTTTATCGATCTGTTTGGAATTTCGGTTTACGCCGATATAAACCTGGTTTCCCACATAGGTAGGCGCGGAGTAATTGTAAATTTTTTCTTTGGTAAAGGGGATCATCATCGTGCCGATGCCCTGCTGCGCCCTCTCAGGGGTGTTAAAATCGCCGAAGGCCCAGGAGTTGGAAGAGAAGAGCACCCGTCCGGCAGTAGCTTTCTCGTTGTGCTGGGCCCAGCCCTGAGTCGGGGAATCGGGGTCCAAAAGGCCCATCTGATTGGCCCTGAAAAGGAACTTCGCTCCCCGCTTGTATACGCTGTCGTTGTCGAGAACGCTGTTGGTTTTTTTCGTCGTTACGTTATATTCCAGAAAATTGAGACCCGCGCCCCGCACCATTTCCAGATCAAAATAATCCATTACCGCTCCGGCGTTAGCCATGAGCCCTCCATCCCAGTCACTCCACAGTGACATGCCGTAGATCCGCTGCCCCGCCTCGTTCACCGGATGCCGGTCAAGAATCTGCTTGAGTACATCAAGGTAATCCTCGAATTCGTTGACCACCGGCGCGCCGATTTCCTTATAATAGTCCCAGCGTATGTAGGGGCCCCGGTTATTCCCGCCCCGGCTGTTATACTGGTTTGATGAAAGGGTTCTGATGGCATTTAATCTCCCCGTACCGTTAGACCAGTTATCCCGCATATAAAGGCACATCTTTTCCAGGGCGAGGATGTTCGGTATCTTGTCTTTGTATTGATCCAGATCGATGAAGATACCGGCGCTAATGATGTTGGATATAGTAGGCAGATGGTTGTGAATAATCAGTTCCGGTAAATCCTGGGCCGCGAACATGGCCTGAATATTCTCGGTTGACGAATTAACGAAATTAATCTGGACGCCCAGATCTTCTTTCAGAATATCCGTCCAAAATTCGCCCTCCTGAAGCCCAATTTGCGTAACGCCTAAACCGACTGTTTCAATGGTTGTTATTCCGGAAGAAGCCCTGGATTGGCTTCCCCCCGAACCGAAAATACTTGTTGCGAGGACAACGGCCATTGCCATGGACAGCCCCGCGATACGGATATTATTGTTCATAATATCGCCTCCATATAATAAAAATGAGCCGCCAAGACGGCTTTTTGCACGAAAGAATGAATTGAGGAAAGATAAGCGGAATAGGTAAATGCTTTTCGAATATTATGCTGATGGGGGGGGGGGGGGGGGGGTATTATTTATTACGCCGCGTGGAATCCGCTCTTTTTTCAAAATTATACCCCCTTCCCCAAAGAATTGTCCTGTAAAACCGTTATAATTTCCGCCGGGGATTCCCGAAACTTATCGTATGCCTGAGCCAGGTCCAGGACCCCGGCCCCGGAGGTTTTCCGGCCTAAACCCCGCAAAACCGCAGCCGTACCCGGCGCGGTTCCCTCAATTAAATCAGTGTATCACGGCTGATTTTCCCTGTCAAGTAAAATAATTCAAAAATTTGACGATAAAAGGGCGTTTTTGCCTAACATCGCCTCCCGATTAAACGATTCCAAACACATAGGACTTGTTCAACAACCTATTTTACTGAACCCTATCGGGTTCGGGTTGTTGGACAAGTCTCGCAAAAGGCTCCGCCTTTTGCTGGTTTCATAAGGAATTTGTTCGATAACTGAAGTTATCGAACAACTCTATAATCGATAATTAGCCCGCTTAACAAGGCGAACAAAATTATAAAAACCCAGTAAAAAACAAAGTGCTTTATGCCCAGCACGATTTTCACCGCCCCTAAATTGGTAATCTTCGTGGCCGGGCCGGTAATCATAAATGAAGCGGCGCTCCCCATGGTCATGCCCGAGGCGAGCCATTGCTGCAACAGCGGTATGGTACCCCCGCCGCATACATACAGGGGAACCCCGATAGTCGCCGCCATCAATACCCCAAAACCCCTGTTGCTGCCAAAGAGTTTCCCAAAGGCGTCGGGCGGGACATAGCGCTGAAAAAGCGCGGAAAGGACAATGCCGATAAGAAAATACAAACCCGTCGCCTTGACGTTCCTGCCGAAGTTTTTAAGGAACCGCAGCGCCGGATTCGGATCCGTATCGCGGCTTGCCATGTTTTCAAATTTCGTGAAAGTGAAAAACGGCCTGTTCCTGAAAAACAGCCTGACGCAAAGCCCCGCCAGCGCGCCGCAGAAAAAGCAGCTCACGAAGCGGATAACAAGGGCCGGAACGCCAAG
>JAISAK010000120.1 GCA_031266695.1 Treponema sp. | reverse complement strand
CCCCTGGACGCCCCTTTTTAAACCGGGCTGTATTGTTACCGACATAGCCGGCATCAAAGGGAATATCATCGCCGCGCTGGAAAAAAATTTCCGCGGCGACATTGACTTTATCCCCGGCCACCCCATGGCCGGCGCCGAAGGGGGAGGTTTTGCCAATTCGAAACTCTGTGATTTCCGGGGGAAGAACTACATTCTTACCCCTCTTGCGCATAACAGCGGAGAGAATATCGCCTTCCTCAAGAGCCTTATTCACCGCATGGGCTTTGGACGCATAACGGAAGTTACCGCGGAGGAGCACGACCGCAAGATCGCCTTTACAAGCCAGCTCTGCCATGTCATCGCCGCGGCCCTCATCGATTGTGAAGCCGACGCGGAGATAACACGTTTCGGCGGCGGCAGCTTCGAAGACCTTACCCGCATTGCCATGCTTAACGCGCCTATGTGGACGGAGCTTTTTATCGAGAATAAAAACGAACTGGTGAAACGGATTGAGCAGTTCGAGGAAAGCCTTGGGGCGCTTAAAAGCCTTATCGCGGGCGAAAAAGCGTCCGCCCTGGAAAACCGGCTTGCCGCGGTACGGGCGCGGCGGGCCGCGATGGGGTAACAGGCTTGTCTGGATATACGTCGGATATACGCAGGGATCTTTCTACAAACAGTCCCCGTTACGTTTTTGTCACGGTGAAATTTTCTTTCCGAACCGCGCGACATACAGGGGCCCGTAACCGCCGCTCCGGTCGGGCAGAATCAACCTTCCAAATTCGGTCGCTTCCCCTTCGGAAAAATCGGGCGGATCAAGCGCCGCTTCGTCCCGGTATTTTTCAAAGAGCCTCCGGGCTACGCCGTCGTTTTCCTCGGGGGTAAGGGCGCAGGTGGCGTAAACCAGGGAGCCTCCGGCTTTAAGCAGCAGAAAAGCCGAAGAAAGAAGCGCCCACTGCCTGCGGGCAAGAAAGCGGGGGCGGGCGGGCGTCCAGGCCGCGAGGGCCTTTGGGTCTTTGAGTACATGGGCTTCGCTTGAACAGGGCGCGTCGAGGAGAATACCCGCAAAGCGGCCGCGCTCGCTTTTTCTCCGGCCCTGCGCCGCCGCGTCAAAACCGGAAACGGTTACCCGGGCGCGTTTTTTTTCGTCGAGGCGTCCGTCCAGAACCTCCGCGAGCCGGCGCCGCCTGTCGCCCGAAAGCTCGTTGGAAAGAAGGCGCAGACCCTCCGGCAGGGCCGCGGCAAGAACAAGGCTCTTTCCGCCGGGCGCTGCGCAGGCGTCAAGGATGATTCCCCCGGACCCTCCTTCCGTCCCGTCATCAGTCCCGCCGTATCCGGTCCCGCCGGGAAGACGCAGGGAACGGGCCGCGAGAACCGAGGCGTAATCCAGAAAGTAGGGAGCCTTCAATCCTTCGGAAAAGGGGAAAGACGGCGAACCGGCAAGAAGGCTTTTTCTTAAACCCTCCCAGCGTTCACCGTAGAGTTTTTGATAATAGGCTTCAAACGAGGCGTTTATCAGGTTTTTTCTTTACCTTGACCAGGGACCGCATCTTCTTCAGGGTTTCTTCCGAAAGAAGGTGTTCCATTTTACAGGCATCTTTTTCGGCAATAGCGGGACTTACGCCTACAATTTCCTGCAAAAAGATGGTAAGGAAACTATGCCGCTCCCGAATCTCCGACGCCTGAAGATTACCCTTCTGGGTAAGGGTCACAGTCCGGTATCGTTCGTGTTCAAGAAGACCTTGTCCTTCAAGGGCACGCAGGGCGGTAAGGACCGAGGGCTTTGAAACTCCCAGCCGCAGGGCAATATCCGTTACCCGTACAGCCCCCTCGTCCGACAGAAAGCTGACCATTTCAAGATAATCTTCAAGCGATTGTGTCATAATTATAAAGATAAAAGCTATTTCTTCAGATGTCAATGCAAAATATATACAAGGTAAGATATCATACCCCAAGCAGTATGAAGGAAAACAAGATATTCTCCGTGGGAACGCCAAAGCCGCCGTTCACTTACCTGTGCCGCAAAATACATACACGGTAAGATTTCGTACCCCCTTAGCTTTGCCTATCCGGCTCCTATGTTCCTCAACTTTGTCTCGTGAACGCCTTTGTTCCATGACGGATAGTTTCATTCTCTTTGACGATCAACCTTCATAGTAGGAGGCCAGAAGTCGCCGGACAGGCAAAGCTAAGGGGTACAACATCATATCTTGTATGTCTTTTTAGTGATAGGGAAGAGGCCAAGGTATGAAGCCGTGTATGGCGGCTTTGGCCCTCCCGCGATAAAGTTCTTGTGTTTCATTCGTGGGGCGGAACAATAGCAGCCCGATAAGGGCTGTTGTTCAAAATGGCAGCACACGCCCGGCGCCCGGGAAAAGTCATCAGTACCAGCAATTGTAGCTCGGCTTTAGCCGGGCGAATGCGCCGCGGGACGGGGCAGAATCTATTACCTTGAATGTCTTTTTAGTGATAGGCAAGTCCAGCAGAAAAGCAAGAAAACCTATTTTCTCCGTGTTACTCCGTGTCCTCCGTGGTTCAATTTTTCTTCAACCGTATGGCGCTTTTATTGCGCCGTCGTGAGTTCCGTAAGGACAAGATCGAGGCTGTCCGCGAATTTTTTCAATTCTTTTTTGCCGTAACAGGCGGCGCGCTCAAGGCCCAGGCCGTTTTCCGCGAGGCCGACCATAAAATTCCTGAGTGAAAGCATCTCTCCGATGTTTTCAGGGCTGTACCTTCTGCCCCGATCGTCAATAACCGCGACTCCGGCTGCGACCAGCCTGCCCGCAAGGGGAACATCCCTGCTTACGACAAGATCCCCCGGCTCCGCGAGTTCCACAATCCGGTTATCCGCGGAACCTTCGCCCGGCGGGCATAGTTCCATTACGGCGAATTCCCCGTCTATCCCCGGTATGGGGCGGTTCGCGGCAAAGACGGTTTTTACGCGGAGCCTGGCCGCGGCGCGCAGCACCATCTCGCGGGCAAGCCTTGGGCAGGAATCGGCGTCGACAAGGATCTTCATGCCGGCCCGCGGCCCGCGCAAACTTCGCTTTTATCCGCGGACGCGGCGCCGCCGGGAATTGACGCGGAGTAGGCGGTATAATTGCCGCGGAATAAAAGCGGCGTTTCCCCGTTTTCCCCGGCCGGGATAAAAACGGCTTCGCCCTGTTTGAGAATCAGGGGCCGCGCGGACGGCGGCGCGGAATCTGCCCCGCGGGGAGCCCTTACACCGGGCAAAACGATTTCCAGTTCTCCTCCGGTAACAACGCAGACGGCCGGCCCGCCGCCGGTAAAGGCCCTCTCCCCTCCGTCACCCCGGTACACGGCAAGGGAAAATTCCTCACAGGGCGAAGGATAGCGGAAAGTGAATCCGGCCCCGCCTCCGCGATTCCCTCCCGGCGGCCCTATAATATCGGGCTTCCCCGGCGAGAAATCGAGAATCCGCAGCAGTTCCGGAACATCCACATGCTTGGACGTTAATCCGCCGCGCAGTACATTGTCCGAATTGGCCATCAGTTCAACGCCGAAACCGTGAAGGTACGCGTGGGGCACCCCGGCGCGGAGGAACACCGCTTCCCCCGGCTCAAGGCTGAAAAGGTTAAGGTAAAAGGGCGCGATGATTGCGGGATCTTCGGGATAGAGTTCCGCGAAGCGCCGTGTGTTTTCCATCCGGCTGGGCCGCAGCTTGTCTTCGGCCGGGCCCTCCCCTGAATCCGCGTCCGCGGGACAGCCCAGGATATAGGCGGTTAATTCCCCGCGAAGGCCGGAGGACAGGCCGAAAAGGGCGCTCAAAAATTCACGCAGGGCCGCCGCGCCGTCCGGATTTTCCAGAGCCTCCAAAAGAGGCGAAAAGCCCCGCCTTAAGGAGCGCGGCGCGGGGGCGAGGAATTGCTCCAGCCCTTCACGGATTTCACCGGGCCCGCGGAAGCCGCACATTCCCGTAAAGGGGCTGAGGGCGCAGATAATTTCAGGCTTGTGATTCGGATCCTTGTAGTTCCGCCGGGGAGCCTCAAGGGGAATACCCGCCCGGTTTTCCCGCTCAAAGCCTTCACGCGCCTGCTCAAGGTTGGGATGAGCCTGTATGGAAAGGGGCTTTGCCGCGGCAAGAAGCTTGAAAAGAAAAGGGCGGCCCCCAAACCGTTCCGCCCCGGACTTTCCCAAAAAGCGCCCGGGATTTCCGGCGA
>JAISAK010000054.1 GCA_031266695.1 Treponema sp. | reverse complement strand
TTCCCGCAGGGATAAACCTTCCGTGTTAACCCTGTAACCGCGGCGGCTTACCAGGACGGCTCCGCAGGAGGGGCAGGGAGTGTCGTTGGCTTCGCCCGCGATATTGCCGGCGTAGACGTAGCGCAGCTTTTTCCGGGCCCGCCGGGCGGCGGACAGAAGCAGGCCGGGGTCTGTGGGAGGGGCGTTCCAGCGGTAATCGGGATGATAGGCGGAAAGATGCCAGGGGATTTCCGCCCGGGGGGAATTTTCGGAAAGCGGGCCGGAGGCCTTCTCCCGGGGCTTTTTTTCGGACAGGCCGGCGATAAAGTCCGCGACGGAATCCATCTCCCCTTCGCTGTCGTTAAGGCCGGGGACCACAAGGGTGGTTATTTCAATGGAGACTCCCATTTCACGGGCCAGGCGGATAAAGCCAAGAACCGTTTCAAGATCGCCGCCCAGCACTTTTGAATAAGTTTCTTCGGAGAAACATTTCAGGTCTATGTTCGCCGCGTCGGTAAGCGCGAGAATTTCTTTCGCGGCTTCGGTGTTGACGCAGCCGTTTGTTACAAGCACATTGGCCAGGCCCTGTTTCCGGGCAAGACCCATACAGTCAATCAGAAACTCCCCGTGAACCAGGGGCTCCGAATAGGTATAGGCGATTTGCGCGGAGGCGTCGGTGTCTGAAACCGCGCTCTGCCGCAGTAGTTCCCTCCGTACCCCGGTGATAGTTTCTTCCGGATCCATCCGGCGTCCCTGTGCGTCGGGGTTTTGGGAAATATGCCAATTCTGGCAGAAGGGACAGCGCAGGTTGCAGCCCGCGAAACCCAGGGAAAAAATTTTCGAACCGGGCCTGAAATGGTAGAGGGGCTTTTTTTCTATAGGGTCAAGGGCAAAGGCCGTGATAAAGCCGTACCAGGGAAGAAAGGGTTTCCCTTTTTTGTTGGCCCGCACGCGGCAGGCGCCGGTATCCCCGCTGGCAATGGAACACCTCCGGGGGCAGAGCCCGCAGCGTATAATCTCTTCCCCCGGCCGCGAGAAAAACCTTGGAACAGGATTCATTCGGGATGGGCCTTCGATCCGCGCTTAAAGGCCGGGCCGAAACCGGCCTTGTATAAAACCTTCCCGGACTTCCTGGGGCTTTCCGGCGGACTGCACCGGATCGTCAACCTCAAAGGGCTCAAGGATCATCCCCCGGGCATGACGCCGAATCCAAAGATTGACCAGGGGCGCGGTTTCGCCCGATTCGCTTACCGCGGAATGTTTTTCTTCCACAAAAAGCACGTCCTCGAGCCTGAATTCGAGAATTGCCGGGTTAAGCCCCAGGGGATCGTTTACGAGGATAAGCTTGTCTTTTTCCGAAGGATGCTGCCTTGGATAGCCGCTGAAGGGAACGGCGTCTCTGGGGGGGCATCCTGCATATTTGGCAATGCCGCTCAGGGGCAGCATTTCAAGAAAACCTGTACCGATCATACATTTCTCCTCGTCTTCTTTCGGCCTTCTTAACTTCCTATAACAAGTATACCGCTTTGGGACGGCTTTTTCAATATTCCGCGTTGTCCCGTACCCATTCCAGCACGGCCCGAAGCCTGGAAACGTTAACGCTTTTGATGTCCATGACAACGCGATCAAAGATAAAGTAGGCGTGATCGCTTTTCATGCAGATTTCAAGCAGGCGTTTTGCCTCGTCAATACATTCTTCCGTGCCTCTGGTAAGGGTAATGGTAGGATCATAGAAGCCTCCGAAGACGTGATCCTTTCCCAGGGTTTCGGTAAAGCGCGCGGGATCGCCCGATTCGATCATGAAGAGTGTTGAGGCGGGAAGGCGGGCGAAGTATTCCGCATAACGGGTGCAGTCCTGTTCAACCTGCAGCATGCACGCGACGCCCCTCCTGTCAAGTTCAACAACGGTTTTTTCCAGCGAGGGCCAGTAGAGTTCCTCGAATTGTTTCATATTGATGAAGGGCGCCAGGTGCAGGGGGATAAGGCTTATGAGCCCGGGACGCCTGACTGCGGGGGAGGCCATTTTGATCATCAGGGGGGTGATAACTTCAAGGGCGGCCTTTATTTTGTCCGGTACGCGCCGTATATCCATAGTGATGGATTTGAAACCCCGCAGCTGATCCGCCAGAAAATCGAAGGGCGCAAGGATCCGTTGATTGGTAATAAATCCGGCGCAGTAGCCGTATTTTCGGTTCAGCCCTTCGCAGATCAGCGCCTGGGCGCGCTCCTGGTTACAGTAGTCGCCGAAGGCCGCCGCCAGGGTAAGGCCGCGGTTTACCGGATCTCCCTCCAGGGCCGTACAGACCCGGGGAAGAAATTTTTCAAGAATAACGCCGCAGGGCGCGGCGATAAATTCATCGTATTCTTCGGCGCGCATGGTTTCTATTTCCGGATGCTGGACAGCGCCGCCCGAAGCGAGGATCCAGTTTTTCGCGCCCAGAAGCTGATACGTACCCGGATACCGGGTATCCCTGATGGGCAGGGTATCGGAATAGAAGGTTTTACAGATTCCGTCATAGGCCTTTTCCCGCTGTTCCGTATTGTAATGGGCTTCCATAAGATTCGTGCCCGTAAGTCCGCAGCCCGCTTCCAGGGTAAAGCGCGGATACGCCAGTACCCGTTTCGGCTTTTTTCCCGCAAGAAGATCCTCCCTTAACGCTTTTCTTTCTTCCAAAAGTTCCCTGGTGTTGTTCATCGCCGGCCTCCTCTTTCGCGTCCCCCGAAGGTATTCACAGAATACCCCGGATTTATCCGAAAGGCAAGAAAAATATGCAAACGATATTATAAAAAATATTGGTTCTACGGAATATTTGCCGCGGCAAAATAATATATTTGAAAATAACAGAAATTTATGTCATTTTATGCGTTTTTTCGCAATTATTATTTTTTTATCAACTATTGTATAAACAAAAAAATAAAAAGGTTTGCAGAAATTTGTTGACTTTTGGAATTTCCCATAATAAAATAATGCAACTACGGATATGTAAATAGCTGTAGAAAATCCGTTTATTGTGGAGGAGTTTATGAAGTTTTCCAGAGGCTTCGTCTTCGTACTGCTTTGCGCGGTACTGGTTACGGGTACCCTGTTTGCCGGCGGGCAGCAAGGGGGAAAAGAAACCGGGGACATTCAGGTGGGCTGTCTTCAGGATATCACCGGCCCTACTTCAAGCCTTGGCCAGATGGTTGACGAGGGCGCCAAATGGGCCATTGCCGAAATCAACGCGGCGGGCGGCGTAAACGGCCGGAAGATCAATGTTACTACCTATGATACCCGCGGTGACGTAAACGAAGCGATCAATGCCTTTACCCGCATGGTTACCAGCGGCAATGTCAGCGCCATCATCGGCCCGCCGGTTGCCAATATCGCTATGGCAATCGCCCCGATTTCCGAACGTTACAATGTGCCGATATTGGGTTTCGCCATTGATACCAAATGCCAGATCAAGGAAGACGGAACGCCCTACAAAAATATGTTCCTTTTCCAGCCGAACGCCGATCAGCAGGCGGAAATTATGGCCAGTTACGCCATCAAAAACGGTTTTAAACGTTTCGGCATTCTCTACAACCAGGCCAATGCCTATTCCGTCTCTTTGCTTCCGGCTTTTGTTAACCGGATACAAGCGGAGGGGCAGGTGGTGGTTGAGCCTATTGCCTACAACCCCCAGGACAGGGATTTCAAAACCCTCCTCGGCAAGATTACCAGCCAGAATGTGGACGCGATCTACGCGCCGGTCTATGTGCAGGAATTAATCCTCATTGTCCAGCAGGCCCGGGCCATCGGTTTCAGGGGCGCCCTGATCAACGGCCTTGACGCCTGTCCGCCCTTTAACACTCTCCTCGGCGAGCCCTGCGACAACATCTACTTTATCAACAATGTCGACGATACCGAATCAAAGCTTCAGGACATGATCGGGAAGGTAAAGGCGGAAAAGGGAATCGACGCCACCAATAAATTCTTCCTGGGTTATGACGTCGGCAAGATACTTGCCAAAATTTTCGGCGATGTCGGCACCGATCCGGCCAAAGTGGCCGAGGCCGTAGCGAATATAAGCAATTTCTCCGGGCTTACCGGGAATATCAGCATCGATCCCGCAACCCACATGCCCAGGGGGCTTGAGATGGTTATGTTCAACTACAACAACATAACCCCGGTCTTCCTTGAGAGATACGCGGCAAAATAAGGTTGTTTAACGGTGTCCCGGGCCCGCGCCCGGGACGCTGATCCGTCAAATCACATGCCTTCCGGCCCTGGTTTTGCGAGATTTTCGGCCGGCAGGATTCGCCCGCGAAGGAGGCGTTTGTGTTTTTTCAGGTTATGCTTAACGGCCTGGCCCTCGGCTCGGTTTATGCCCTTATCAGCACGGGTTTTTCCGTAATTTTCAATGTGCTTAAATTTTCCAATTTTGCCCACGG
>JAISAK010000296.1 GCA_031266695.1 Treponema sp. | reverse complement strand
AATTCGCCCATACCATGCTTGAACTGTGGGGGGAAAGAAAAACCATTGAGAACGAGGCGGAGCGGAAACGGCTTGATCTGCTATACGCCTATTATAAAATCCATGCCGTAAAAAATCAGGTACAAAAAGCAATTGAATACGCTTCCGATCTGGCCGGAAAAGTATACAACGAATACACCTCACTGGGGGGGAATTGGCTGGAAGAAAAAGCATACCGTACAGGAAAGACCGACCAGGAAGCAAGAGATGAGGAATACAGCAAAAAGCCTCTCTGTTAATCAGTACCCGTAATGAGGAACCAGAGGAAGCGGCCAACGAAAAAGCCGCCGTCAATACGTAGACCAGGGAAATGTCCGGGACACTGGTCCCGGATACCCTTCAATAATCGGAGAATTGTGCCATGAAAAAAGAACGTCAAATCGGCTTGCGTGTCGGTATCCCCGCCCTGTTCTGCATGGAGCTTGAGGACTACTACAAACACGCCCAGGGAGCGCATCGGGCGCTTTCATTCCCGGACTTCCTAGGTTTCCTTGTCGGCCTAGGGCTGGAAGCATATAAAAAGGACTACCGGCAAAGGGAAGGCGAAGCCTCCGAATCCCCGGATGTTTTCCCGGAGCATGACAGGGATACTACGGAACCATACAAGGCGGATTTTTGGGACTTCCCGAATGACGCCCCGGTGTTGCGGAAAACTGAAGCGCGGACGACCGCGTTCCGTGAATTGGAGGAGGCGATATGACAGACGACAAACATCACGCTGATAGGGAGCAAGCCACCTGAATAACTCCGGGACCGGGGAGCGCCCTGAAGGCGGGGTATCTCCGGTAAACCTGACAACGGGCGCGGTTGAAACGCTTGATCTCCTGCTCCACATGACAGAGAAAAACGGCCGCGACATAGCCCTGATTTACCCCGATGAGAGCGATGACTATATCCGGGGCTATGTCGCCGGCCAGATTGACGCGCTGCGGCTTGCGCTGGAACACCTCAGGGACACAGCCGCCCGGCTTGATGAGAGAAAGAACTCGGACTCCTAATCAATACAGGAGGTACTTTATGTACACTAACGAAAATGATAAATCGGGGGATATGTCGGTCCTGCTATTCCGGCATATTCGGGGAACACATGCTTTTTTAGGAGGGCTCTATGGAAAGGCCTAAAGAACCGCCTATTCGCATGGATAAGGTCATGGAATTATCGGGTTTTTCCCGTTCCTACATTTACAAGCTGGTGCAATTGGAAAAAAATACCATGCCACCGGCCTACCCACGGACGGCTTTTCTTCTACGAAAGCGAAGTCCTTGATTTTCTTGCTCGCAATCGCCAAGACGCTGATTATGAAGTATCGGAAAAGGCAGACGCCATTCTGAATGGGGAAACTAAAGAAGAAAAGGCTCTCAAAAAACCGGGCGCGGAGCGTCCGGTTATGGGGCGGGGCGGTGGGCTTTGAATCTCACAGCCTCACACCTAAAATATGCCCCTTTCCGGAGGGAAAATCGAGCGATTTTGTCGGGAATAGAGAGCATTGAACATCATCGGTTCTCTTCAGGCTTTGGATCCGGGGCTATCCCAGGAGAGACCGCGCCTTCATGGGGAGCCATACCGCCGAACCGGGAAGCCGAGTGACACTCAAAGTGACACTTTTGGTACAGAAGCAAGATAATAAACCAGTAAAAACGTGATACAACAGGATAAATACCCCTTATATCGCGGCAGGGATACACCGATACACTATATAGCGTTTGATGAAACCATATAAATAAAACCGCCAGCTTGAGGTACTGGTGCCGAGAGGCATGGAAGTTCAAGTCTTCTTGGCCGCAATTGCTTGCAGGATAAGGAATTACGGAAAAAGCGCGGGATTTGTCCCCGGGCTTCCGGACGCCGGAGTCGGAGTACGCCCGGCATAAGGCCCTGGTGGAAAAGGCGCCGCTTCCGGCCCGGTACATCGGGCTGTACGCCGCCTCGTATCCCGGTTTTGAGACCCTCACTGTGGGGGATGTAACCGAAAAAATCGTAAAATCATGGCTCCTCCGGCTCGCTGAAAAGGGCCTTTCCGGAGACAAGAACAAGCAGGCGAACTTGACTTTTAATTCTTGTTAAAAGGATAATACGGCAAGGAGCATCGTTTTGCGTATACTTACCGGCGGTTTTAGCCATGAATCAAATTCTTTCAATCCCATCATTACCGGGGAAGAGGATTTTATCGTATCCAGGGGAACGGCGATTACCGAACAGAGCGTGTTTTCCCGCCACTCATCCGCGGGGATAATTGAAACGCTGAAAAAGGGCGGCGTGGAGGTCGTTCCCACCGTGCTGGCAAGGGCGGTGCCCAATGGGGTCGTCTCCGCGGCGTTTTACAATGAGATCAAGGCCGGGCTTCTCCAGGCCGCACGGGAAGCCCTGGAAGAGGGCCCTATTGACGGCATCTGCCTCGCCCTCCATGGTTCCATGAAAGTGGAAGGGGATCTCTGCGCCGAAGGAGACTTCTGCGGCGCCCTGCGCGAAATCATCCCCGGCGTTCCCTTTACGGCGGCCCTGGATATGCACGCCACCATCACGCCGGCTCTATTAAAGGCCGTTGACGGGTTTGCGGGCTATAAAACCGCGCCGCACATCGATAGTTTTGAAACCGGCGTCCTCGCCGCGGATATGCTTCTCAAAGCCCTCAATACCGGGAAGAAGCTCTACACCGCCCGCATAAGCGTTCCGGTGATGATAGCCGGTGAAAAATCGGAAACCGCGGCGGAACCGATGGCATC
>JAISAK010000289.1 GCA_031266695.1 Treponema sp. | reverse complement strand
AGGGTATCCATTCCGACACCGGCGCTGAATAACGGTTGCCACATCGAAAAAAGGCGCGAAGGCTGGCTTAGCAAGTAGCATACCTGAGCAGTACGCCGCGGGCCGCGAGGCAAGCACGGCCAAGGGGGTATGATATCTTACCTTGTGTCTTTTGGACGACGATTGACATAAAAACATTTTTGGTATAAACTGATTTTGAGTTGCACTTCAGAGGAAGCAGGGGTGAGAATCCCCCGTTGTAATCCGCAACTGTAATGGGAGAGTGGACGGCAAACGGTCACTGCCGAAATGGCGGGAAGGCCGCTGTTCCGGGGCACATTGTCTGCCCCCTCCCTAAGCCAGGAGACTTTGGTGTGACGGTAAAACGTTTGATGGCTCGTGATTGTGCCGGAGAAGTTATGTCGCATTACTATCTGAAGATATTATCCTCCCGCACGCATACACACTTAAACGCAGGATGACAGGGCTTTGACGGCTGTGTCTCCGTACCCAGGAGGAAGGATATGAAGTGGCTGGTGAAAAAGGGCTCGGGGGGGCCCAGGGACAGGAAACCGCTTTGCCGGAAAAATTCCGCCGAGTGGAACAAGGGGTGGGATAAAAACCGCCGGAATTCCCGGGACGGCGCGCAATGGCAAAAGGCGGAGCCCTGCTCCGATCCGAAGACGGACTTCCGGTTTTTTCAGCGGCCCCCGAAGGAGTCAAGACGCCGGTCCGGGCCGCTATTTTTCCTTTAACCGACTTACACCGGGCGGAAGCCATTGCCTGAGGCATCTGTTGAGCGAGGCGAAGTCAATAGGCTTTGCCAAAAGCCCGTTGAATTTGTGTTCGATGAACATCTTTTCCGCGCCGTCAATAACGTTGGCGGTAAGGGCAAGTATCGGCGCCTTTTCGCAGGGCCCCGGAAAACTGCGGATACGGCTCGTTGTTTCAAGGCCGTCCATCTCCGGCATCATGTGATCCATAAAGATGATGTCGTAGCTGTTCTTCGCCGTAAACTCCAGGGCCTTTCTGCCGCTCCCCGCAAGATCGGGGGTGATGTCGAAACTCTCCAGCATGGCGGCGCAGACTTCAAGGTTGATTTCAATATCGTCCACCACAAGAACCCTTGCGCCGGGCGCGGTGAATTCCTCAAGGCCGGCTATGCTTTCATTTTCAACCGTTTCTTCCGGGGGCATGCAGGGGAGGGTGACAAAAAAGGTGGATCCCTTTCCGTATTCACTTTCAAGCCGGAGATCGCCGCCCATAAGCTTGCAGAGCCGGTAGCAGATGGCCAGCCCCAGCCCCGTACCGACCACATCCCTGTTTTTCCGCGTGTCCAGTTGTTCAAAGGGCTGGAAAAGTTTTTCCCGGTCTTCCTGTTTTATACCGATGCCGGTGTCCTTTATGTCGAAGTGAAGCGTTCCGCCGTTTTCCCCTTTTTCAAACCCGGAGAAAAAATCAACCCTCCCCGCGGAGGTGTATTTGAGGGCGTTGGAGAGAAGATTGGTAAGTATCTGGCGGGTCCGGTTTTCATCGCCGCAGACCAGGGGGAGATTTTCATTTCCATGAAAAACAAGCTCAAGATTTTTCGCCTTGTAAAGTACGCTGAACATAGAGTACAGGTTGTCCGTAAGAGCGTGAGGATTGTAATTGGCGTTGATGATTTCAAGCTTGCCGGCTTCTATCTTTGAAAAGTCAAGAATGTCGTTGATGATAGCAAGCAGGGAGTGGGCGGATTTTCGTATATCCTGAAGGTACTTGCTCTGTTCGGGACGGAGTTCGGTTCGTGAAAGAATTTCGTTCAAGCCCAGAATGGCGTTCATCGGAGTTCTGATTTCATGGGACATGACGGCAAGAAAATCGGACTTGGCCCTGTTGGCCGCTTCGGCTCTTTCTTTTTCATATATAAAGGCGGTAAGATCAAGGAATACCGCCATGAGCCCCTTGTTTATTCCCACGTCACGTCCCTTGCTGCCGCTTATGCCGGTAAACTCAATTGAATAAAAACGGCCTTCCCCCTGTTTCACAAAATCGATCCACTTGCTGATAACAACGGATTCCTGGCTCGCGAAAACCTTGAGGATCGCCCCTTCGATATCGGCCATATCACCCGGAGAAAGATAGGGGGAAAAAATTTCCCGGTAACTGCGCTCTTTGATATAATTGAAATTCAGAGTTCCCGTGAGGGTAAGGAACACCCTGGTACAGAGGACAAGCTTCCCCGCGTCATCAAGAAGCAGGATGATATTCGGGCAGCTTTCAAGAAGCATATCCGTATAGGCTTTTTGCCGGGCGTTGGCCGCGGCGAGCGCGCTTCCAAGGTTGTCCTTCGCTTCAACCATTTTGCTTACCCTGTCAAAGTAAGCCTTGGTAATTCTCAGCTCCCTGGAAAGTTTTGAATTTTCAAGTTTCAGTTTTTTTACTTCTTCGTGAAGGTCTTGTTCCTTTTCCTCCAATCGCACCGCCTCCTCCGTCTTAATCAAAAAATACAGACAACGAAGGTATTGTTGTGAAAACGGTTTACCGCGGCATTTTTGTTGGTTTGGGTTGGACATATTTCGCCGCCCGAATAGGCCATAAGGAAGGGACACTTGTCCCCGGTTTCTTTTGTAATGAGATCAAGCTCCGCAAACTGATCGCCCCCCAGGGACATGCAGCGGGACACGCAGGAATAGATTAACATTCCCTGCGCCGCGCCGCCTCCCAGCGCCTCGGCTATTGTCCTGCCCGATGTAAGCAGCACGTCTTCCTTGTCAAAGACGCCGATGTAAAGAATCGAGCCTTCGGGCACGGCGCCCGCGCAAATGGCCTGCCTGTTTTCATTAAGGTTGATAAATACCCTTGAAACGGGCGGAGTACCGTCATTGTAGTCAAGCATGAAGGGCAGGGAAGTCATGGCGTAATTGATCTGACTTGCCCTTGCCAGGCCCATCTGTTCAAACCATTCAACCACGGGCCGGCCGTTGACTTCCTTGAGAATATGCCCTTCGGAAGAGGTGATGGAAACCGAAGGATCGATTATTTTTTCCTCCGACATGGTAGCCAGAAAAAAGCGCGGATTGATATTGCCGTAACAGAGGATCAGGGACATGCGGTCATGGTAGCTTTCCCCGTTGCAGAGCATGTAACACTCATGGAAGTCCGCGGTATCATCCACCGCCAGGGTACCGAAACAGGGAATTCCGTCCAAGGCATTTGTCAGCACCGAAACATATTCATCCCCGGAATTTTCTATCATAAAGGGGGCAAAGGTAAAAAGGAGGGAAGGCTTTTCGGCTTCGCCTTCCATCGCGTTTCTGCAGGCCTCTTCGATGTTTTTCCCCGGTTCGGTTTTAAGGGACGGACTCAGGACGGTTTTGAAACGCACATCGTCGCTGGTCAGGAGCATCACGGTAAGCTGCAGGATCGCGGATTTTTTTCCGTTTCCGTGTACCGAAGTGATGGCGCCGAGAACATCAAAGGGGAGGGCCTCGCATACGGCCTTGTAAACGCCCGAATGGATAAATTCATAATGGCAGGAAACAATACCCACGGCGTTTTTCAGCAAATTCTTGCCGCAGTCAAGCTGTTTTTTGATATCCTCAACAGCGGCGTCCACATCGTCAATGCTTTCAGTAGAAGCAATCAAGGTTCGAATCATTACTACCCCTTTTTACCCGGATACCGGAACTTTTCCAAAACTCTACAGGACCGGGACTCAACGGGGAAGCCCCGGTACAGCTTAATCACGAAAACTAATGCCCTTTTCGGGACTCATGCTGTCGATCAGGGCCAGGGATTCAAGGCGAATATTCTTTTCCCGCAGCCGTTTGCCGCCGTTCTGGAAACCCTTTTCAATAACCACCCCCGCGCCGGCAAGCCGGGCGCCCGCGACTTCGACAAGGGCGGTAAGGCCCTCCAGGGCGCAGCCGTTGGCAAGAAAATCATCAATGAGCAGCACTGAATCTTCTTTGGCCAGGAATCTTTTGGGAACGGTAACGGTGTAATCTATTCCGTGGGTATAGGAGGTAACTTCCGCGCTGTAGAGATTGGTGTCGAGATTCTTCGCGCGGAACTTCCGGGCAAAAACCACGGGTACATTGAAATACTGGGCGGTGATACAGGCAATGCCAATTCCGGAAGCTTCTATTGTAAGGATCCTTGACACGCCGGCATCCGCAAAACGCCGGTGAAATTCCCTGCCAATCTCGTTGTAGAGGCCGATATCTACCTGCTGATTGAGGAAAGAGCCCACATTGAGGATACTGCCGGGCATTACCCTTCCTTCGGCTCTGATTTTGTCTTTTAACGCCTGCATGAGGGCCTTCCGGAACAGGATTCCCCGCGGCCGGGCCGCTTTGCACCCCTGCCGGAGCGCGGGGAAAATCCAAAGAGATTTTGCGGCGCCAAATTTACCTAATCGGGCAACCCGGATTTGAACCGGGGACCCCAAGTCCCCCAGACTTGTACGCTAAACCAACTGCGCTATTGCCCGTCCAGGAAAACTTGCCGCCGTAAAACAACTGCAACAATTTCTGCGCCGGTAATTTCCGGTTCAGGGAAGCTATCCAAAAACCGAAGTTTTGGAATAACCTCCAGGTTGAAAACATACCACAGAAGGATTATATTGTCAATGTACAGAGTCACGCAAGAAGAAGAAACATGCCTTCTCAAATACTTCATACCCTGTTCGGGGAAGACCTGATTGACGGAATTTACCGGCGCCTTGTTCCCCGTTTCGGGATTCTGGCCGACAAGGCGCTGGAAAAGATCAGAGGGGATTACCGGCGCGCCTTTGTTTTGGGCTGCCAGGGGCCGGATATCTTTTATCACAGCCAGCGCAGCCGGCCGGTGGCCCTGGAATACGGCTCCCTCCTGCACCGCAGGGGATGCGGGGTCTTCGCCGCCGAACTTCTCAGGATGAGCCTTCCCGAGCCGCCGCCCAGCGAAGACGACATACGCAGCCACCGGCACGAGAGGGCAATGCGGGCCGCGGGGGTCTATGCCCTGGGTTTTATGACCCACGCGGTGCTGGACAGGTTTTGTCATCCCTTTATTGTGTATAAGACCTATGGCCTTAACCGGATCTTTCATCCTTTTTTTGAACGGATTATTGACGTACTTATGCTGAAGGAACTGCGGGGAAAGGACGCGGCTTCCTGGGATCAGGAAACCCTTCTTGCCGGAATCTGCGAAGAACCGCCGCCGGGGCTGAAGGAGCTTATCGCCCGCGCCTTAATCGCCGTTTTTCCCGAAAGGGCGGGGAAGGACAGGGAGCTCGGTCGGCGCATGGATAACGCGTTTATCGACGCCGCCCATTTTTACCGGCTGAGCGCGCCGGCAAGGACAAGCCTTGGCGCGGGCTGCGCCGGGGAGACTCTGTTCCTGATTAGGCCGGAATTTCTTGCCTATACTTTTCCCGAGCGGCTTCCGGGGGATGTGGATTTTCTTAACCTGAAACACGGAACCTGGTATTACCCCCGGCAGGCCGGCCCGCCGGAAGCCCTGTCCGGCGGCGTTCCGCCCCGCCCGGGGCCGGACCGGCGCTCCTTTCCGGAAATTTATTCCGCGGCCCTCGCGGCGGCGGAGGATTCCCTCGCGCCGGCCATTATACGCTATCTTGATACGGGAATTTTTCCCATAGTCGAGGCTGCCCGGAGCATAGGCAACGGGAGCCTTTCCATTCAGGATGACGGGGGAAAGCCCTGCGCCCCGAATTTCGGCGAGGCCCTGCCGCTTGAAAAAGTACTGCGCCAACAGGCGGAGCTGCGGAATATTCCGCTTGAGCTTTGAGTTAGACGCCAGCAGGCTGTCAAGACTAAGAGCTTGTCCCTAAACAATTCAGGAAAAACCTTCGAAAAACAAGGAGGAGGGGGATAAGCATGAGACAAAAGCGCCATTGGCTCTGGAAGAGGTAG
>JAISAK010000184.1 GCA_031266695.1 Treponema sp. | reverse complement strand
TGAGCGTTGATAATGCGAAGGTAAGCGGCGCTGAGCTTCACCGCTCCATAGCCCTTGACTGGAACGACGTTGAGGATGCTGTTCAATATACCGAGGGTGAGAGTCTTGCGGTTGACTATGTGGTAACTCGCAACGCCGCCGATTTTAACGCCGTTGAATTACGGGTGCTATCGCCCGAAGAATTGCTCCATATCGTTGTAAGCGATATGGAATCATAGAATTGCCAAAACACGCCGCTTCATAAGTACCGTTTGTTTATGTTCCCCGCAATTTCAAGCAGTTTTTCCCGCGTGTTCAGTTCGGGGTCCTCCAGAACCGTTTCAAGGAGCTCACGCAGGATGATCCCCAGGGTTTTCCCGGGTTTGACGCCGGCGGCAATAAGGTCCCTTCCCGATACGGCAAGGCTTTTCAGGGAAAGGGCGTTGCGTTCCGCGAAGATCCTGTCTACCCGTTCCGCGAGGGGAAGGAGAAAGTCTTCGGGCGGCTCCCGGGCGGCGCTCGCGTAGGAGTCGGCCCTGCGGAGGCGGTAGAGGTCTTCAAGGCACTCCGGCCCCGCCCGGACAATAAAGCGGCGTACCGCGGCGTCGCTCCAGTTCTCCTCGTAATGAAACATGTGTTCGCTTATCAGGTGGCAGACCGAATCGACAAACGCGTTGGGATAACGAAGCCGCGTCAGTATGCCGCGGGCAAGCCGGGCGGATTCCGCTTCGTGACGGTAGAAGGTCGGGATTCCCCCGGCGTCGAATTTCACGGCCGGAACTTTCCCCAGGTCGTGCAGCAGGGCGGCGAGCTTTACTTCCCGGGAGAACCTCTCCCGGGCCGCGTAATCGCAGGCCAGAAGCGAATGATCCAGCACGTCGAAACGGTGGAAGCCCTTTTGTTCAAGGCCCCGGCAGACGGCAAGCTCCGGAAGAATAAGTTTGAGAAGCCCCGTGTCCTCCATCGGGCGGAAGGCCCTTGAAGGAATTTCCGCCGCGAGGATCTTGTCAAGCTCGTCCCTGATCCGTTCCGCGGAAACAAGGGCGCTTACCCACAGGGAAAGGGGAATGGCTTCCAGGGTAATTTCGTCCAGGTCGAAACCAAGCTGCGCCGCGAAACGCACCGCCCGCAGGGGCCTGAGGCCGTCTTCGGAAAAACGTTCGAAGGGATTCCCCACACAGCGGATGAGCCTTCGCTTTATGTCGGCCGCACCCCCAAAGGGGTCGGTAATTTCTCCGCCCGGAAGACGCAGGGCAATGGCGTTCATGGTAAAATCCCGGCGGGCAAGATCCTCCTCAATGCTTGCGGCATAGCTGACCCTGTCCGGCCGCCGGCCGTCGGAATACCCGGTTTCCGTGCGGAAGGTGGTAACTTCAAAGCTGTGGCTTTTATAGTGAACCGTGACGGTTCCGTGTTTGATTCCCGTGGGGATAACCCTGCCCCGGGTTTTCGATTCCCGGAAAATTATCCCCACCTCCTCGGGCGCGGCGTCCGTCGCAAGGTCCCAGTCCTGGGCTTTTTTGCCCAGAAACAGATCCCGCACCATTCCGCCGACCAGGTAGACCTGCCTGCCGCGGGCGTCGAAAAGCGAAGCGATTTCTTTTAAGATAGGATGAATATTCAAAATATTTTCTAACTATACTATAATGCGGTTCATTCCGTGAAGGGAGGATATATTGTTAGGCATCGCGTTTACAGGCGGCGAGGGCCCCGGCCCCGCGAGAATCCGCCGGCTGCTTGGGCCTGCCGGGGAAGATCCCGCGGCGGAACTTGCCGGGCCCCGCGGTCGTCTTCTTGTCGCCGCCGCGGATTCCGGGCTTGTAACCGCCGAGGCGGCTGGCATACGCCCCGGCTTTGTCGTCGGAGACATGGATTCCCTTGAAGACCTTTCCCGGCTGGACGCTTACCCCGGGGACAGGGTAATCCGCTGCCGGGAGGAGAAGGATTACACCGATACGGAATTGGTTCTTTCCCTGCTTTGGGAAAAGGGCTGCGACGAAATCTGGCTTTTGGGCGGCGGAGGCGGCCGGATGGATCATCTTTTTGCCCTCCGTTCCCTCTTTGAGCGGGAACGGTTTCCCTCCCGCTGGCTTACGGCCGGCGAGGAGATTTTTTGCGTCCAGGCGCCCGGCGGGGTGCTGTACGCGGACGGCGCTTCGGCGCCTTCGGAAAACGAAAGAGACCGGAAAACCGGCGGCATCCTTGTTTCGGTGTTTCCCCTGGGCGCCGGCCCCTGGGAAGCTTCCGGCCGGGGGCTCAAATGGCCCCTGGCGGGCCTCGACTGGAACCGGGGTTTTTTCGGCGTCTCCAATGTCGCGGCGGACGGGGAATTTTCGATTCAGGCGGAGAAGGGGCGCTTTCTCATCATCCTTCCCCTGGACCGGAGCGGAGAAATTATGGCGGGAAAATTATGATTGACATTCAAAACCAGAGGGATCAGCGGGATATTCCCCTTGCCAAGGTGGGGGTTAAGGGGCTTCAGTACCCCATTCGGGTATTGGACAAGGTGAAGAAGGTTCAGCATACGGCGGCCCGGGCGGACCTCTACGTGGATCTGCCCCGGCACTTCAAGGGAACCCACATGAGCCGCTTTATCGAAATCTTCCACCGCTACCGGGATGATTTTTCCATGCCCCGTTTTCTGGACATGCTCCGGGAGATACGCGCGGATCTGGAAGCGGAATCCGCCTTCGGTTCGCTGAGTTTTCCCTATTTTATGGAGAAAAAGGCTCCCGTTTCCGGCCTGCCGGGAATAATGTCCTACGAATGTCATTACCAGGGCTGGGTCAGGGCGGATGCCAATTCTCCCGAGGAACATCATTTTACCGTTTCGGTGTCCGTGCCGGTAACTACCGTGTGTCCCTGCTCAAAGGCAATCAGCAGCCGGGGCGCCCATAACCAGCGGGGCCTTGTTAGGGTGGAACTGGAGCTGGGGCCTTTTTTCTGGATAGAGGATATTATCACCCTTGTAGAGAAATCCGCCTCAAGCCCGGTCTATTCGCTCCTGAAACGGGAGGATGAAAAATTTGTCACCGAGCAGGGTTCCGATAATCCAAAATGTGTTG
>JAISAK010000181.1 GCA_031266695.1 Treponema sp. | reverse complement strand
GACAAAAGGCACATCATATCAGGTTCATTACCTTGTATGTCTTGTTTATAGATTAGGGAAGAAGCAAGGTATGAAACCTGACAAACCTTCACGGGGGCTTTGGCGCTCCCGCCCCCGTGGAGGGTACTGCGCTTCAGATCCCTTCAGGCCCGGCAAAAATGGTTTTAAGGTCAATTTCGCAGCCCGGCAGAACCCTTACCGGGGCGGCTCCGGTATCGTCATAATTTACCGCCGTGTATTCGCCGTTTTTCAGCAGGTATGCCGAAACGATTTTCTCTTTCGGATCGGCGATCCAGTATTCCAGGACACCCGCTTCCCGGTATTTGTCGAATTTGACGATCCGGTCATACCGGGCGGTGGCGGGGGACGTAATTTCGATGATAAAGTCCGGCGCGCCGCTGCAGCCCCGGTCGTCCAGTTTGGAAGGATCGCAGACTACCGTAATGTCCGGCTCCACTATCGTGTTGTCGCTTTTATCCTCCGCGGGAAAAAGCCGGACGGAAAAAGGGGCGGCGTAGACCTTGCAGGGCTTGCCTTCCAGATAGTTATATAACATGGTTGACAACGCCATGCTGATCTCCTGATGAATCCGGGAAGGGGCCGCCATCAAATAGGCTTCGCCGTCTATGATCTCGTAACGCTCACCTTCGTCCCACTCAAGGAAATCGGCGTAAGTATAATGAGGATTTTCTTTGGTCAGGGGCATGATGAACCTCCAATACCAGTATAAAATTTTTGACGGGGTTTTTCAATCGGACAGCGGATATGTAATTGAACAAAACCCCCGTTACGTTTTATAGTTTAAGCAAGAAGACAGGGGGAAGCTATGAGCGAAGCCTATGATTTTTCCATTGAGGAACTGGGCAAACGGAGCATCAAATCGCCGATTGCCATGTCCACCGTACAGGGGGACAAAATTGCCAACTATGTCACGGACATTCAGTACGTGCGGTTGAATACCGAGGTAAAAACAGGAGCCCAACCGCCGGTTAAACGCTCGCAGATACTTGAATGTGCCGGCCCCAGGGAGATGCTTTACTTCACCCCCGCCCACGTACACGCGGGGATTGTCACCTGCGGAGGACTTTGTCCGGGGATCAACGACGTTATCCGCGCCGTTGTGCGCTGCCTCTGGTACCGCTACGGGGTACGGCGGATTTCCGGTATCCAGTACGGCTACAAGGGTTTTCTGCCGGAATACCAGTACGGCGTAAAGCAGCTCGATCCGGATATGGTTGATGATATTCACAAGCTGGGAGGCACCTTTCTGGGAAGCGCCCGCGGCGGCGGCAAGGAAGTAAACAAAATCGTCGACGCTATGGAACAGCTCAACCTGAACATACTCTTTACCATCGGCGGCGACGGCACCCAGCGCGGAACCCTGGACATTGCCGAAGAAATCGACAAGCGCAAACTCAAGATAGCCATGATTGGCATTCCAAAAACCGTAGATAACGACTTTGCCATCATAGACCGATCTTTTGGTTTCAATACCGCGGTGGACAAGGCCGTGGAAGTGGTTGCCGCGGCCCACATGGAGGCAAGCTCCGCGATTAATGGCATAGGCCTGGTAAAGGTTATGGGGCGCGAGTCCGGTTTTATCGCCGCCTATACCGCCCTTGCAAGCCACGAAGTGAATTTCGTCCTGATCCCGGAGGTGCCTTTTAACCTTGAGGGCTACAACGGGTTCCTCCTTCACCTGGAAGATCGGCTTAAAAAACGCGATCACGCGGTTATTGTGGTAGCCGAAGGCGCCATGCAGGATCAGCTCCTTACGGAGAGGAAAACCGACGCCGGCGGCAACCTCAAAATGGCCGACGTGGGAACCTACCTGAGGGACAGGATTATTAAATACTTCGAGGAAAAGAAAATAGAAATCAACCTCAAGTACATTGATCCCAGCTACGTTATTCGTTCCGCCCCGGCAAATCCCAACGATTCGATCTACTGTGAAAGGCTGGGGAACGCGGCGGTCCACGCGGCAATGGCGGGAAAGACAAAGCTTATCCTGGGCCTGGTGAACAACGAATTTGTCCACCTGCCCATCAGGGCGGTTATCTCCCACCGTAACCATGTTGATCCCGAAGGCAACCTCTGGCGGGATACCCTTGACGCGACTCATCAGCCGACGCTGATGGTGAATCAGTTTAAGTGAAACCGTTCCATCAAACCGGGGCTTCGCGTTAACCGGATTTTGGAACAGGCGAAAATCGGAGAGAACACTATGCCGGAAAAAACCTTCATCGCCAGGGACGGAGCCTCACTGGATCTGTCCGATGAGGAAATTGACAAAATTTTTTCGCAGACCCTGACGCAGATTGTTGAAGAGCTTAAAGTCGGGGGGCCGGTTCTTCTTCTTCCGCCCGACATAACCCGCTTCCACTCGCGGGCGGGGTTCTTGACGGACCTCTGTTATCGTACCCTGAACAAGGCCGGCATCGGGGTCAATGTTCTGCCCGCCCTGGGCACCCACACGGCCCTGAGCGATACGGAGCTTGGCCGGATGTTCCCCAACACCCCGAAGAATCTTTTCCGGGTTCACGATTGGCGCAACGATGTGGTTGAGCTTGGCCGCATTGAAAAAGAATGGGTTGAAAAAACCTCGCGGGGCGCGGTGAGCTATGACTGGCCGGCGCAGGTTAATAAACTTCTGCGGGACGGAGGCTTCTCCCTTATCATTTCCCTGGGGCAGATAGTGCCCCACGAAGTTGTGGGCATGGCAAACCACGCAAAGAATATTTTTGTGGGAACCGGCGGCAAGGAGGCTATCGACAAAAGTCATTTTGCGGGAGCCGCCTACGGCCTTGAACGGATGCTGGGCAGAACCGACACGCCGGTACGCGCCCTGTTTGACGAAGGCATGCGCCGCTTCGGCGAAAAGCTGCCGCCCATCCTCTATGCGCTGACCGTGTTGGGGCCCCGAAGCGAAAACGAAGCCCGCGCCGCCGGCAAACAGCGCGGTTCCCTTGCGATGCGGGGGCTCTACGCCGGATTCGGCAGGGATTGTTTTGAACGGGCCTGCGATCTTTCCAGGAAGATCAATGTTGACATTCTTGACGAACCGGTAAAAAAGGCCGTCGTATACCTTGAGCCCGAAGAGTTCCGTACCACCTGGCTCGGAAACAAGGCCGTATACCGCACCCGCATGGCAATGGCGGATAACGGAGAGCTTTTGATTATCGCGCCGGGACTTGAGCGCTTTGGCGAAGACAAGGGCATTGACGCCCTCATCCGCAAACACGGCTACCGGCCGGGCAAAGTCATCCGCGAAAAAGTTACCGCCGATCCCGAACTTGCCGGCAGCCTCAGCGCCGCGGCCCACCTGATCCACGGTTCCAGCGAGGGCCGCTTTACCATCCGCTACTGCCCCGGCCCCGGCGTCAGCCGCGGGGAAATTGAATCCGTGGGCTACGAATGGGGCGACATAAAGGAAGCGATGGCGCGTTACGACATCAATACCCTCCGCCTCGGATGGAACACACCGGCCGGCGGAGAAAAGATCTTTTTTGTCCCCAATCCCGCCCTGGGACTTTGGGCGGAAAAGCAAAGATTCAACAATTCCGGCCTGTAACCATTTTACCCACCCGCCCTTCGGCGGGTAAATTTTATCCGGCTCCGTTACGCGGAGGAAGCTCCGGGAACACGGCCGGGTTTTCGAAGTGCGCCTTTCCAATTACCGGCCTGCGGAAAATACGGATTTTCGTTCAAAATTTATCCATCCTGCCCGCGGGGGCGGATACCAAATAACGGAACCCGCTTGGCATGATTCTTGCTTATTATTGCTTACAGGAGATTTTATGAAACGGATTATTTTAATTTCAGTAATCGCTGTCCTGGCGCAGGGCCCGGTCTTTGCCCAGAGCGCAAATCAGCTTCCCGGCGGACCCGAAAGGTCCGAAATAAGCGGAAGTCTGGGAATCAGTCACGGCCTCATTTCCCTTGAATCCGGCGGCGTTGTTTATTGCCTCGTAGGTCTTCACCGGTTTGCCGGTTTTATCGACGAACTGAAAGCCGGCGCCGAGGCGACTCTGGAGGGCTACGTTCTGACGGGCCTTCCGCCGGGGCAGGCGCCGCAAAGGCAGGAGTTTATGCGGCAAAATCAGAATTTGCGTTTCTTCCGCGTCACAAAACTGAGCGTCGGCGGAAAGGATTACGATCTTTCGCCGCTGCCGGGCATGGAAAGATTCCGGCGGCGGGGCTTTGCGGAACCCGGCTTCGCGGGGGATCCGCGGAACCGGGCGGGGCAATTTCCGTACCATCACCGCGGATGGAAGGGGCCTCCGCGGAACAGAGTACGTCCCGGAGCTTCGTCATGGTGCCTTTAGCGGCGCCTTTTCGGGAAGTACGGGGCCTACAGCTCAAACAGCTCATGTAAAAAAAGCGCGGCCGCCTGGGACACGTTAAGGCTTTCGATATTACCCGTGCCGGGGATGCGAAGCAGGGCGGCGCAGTTGTCCTTTACCGCGCCGGGAAGTCCGGTTTCTTCGTTGCCCAAAACCAGGGCGATGCCGGGACGCCGGGGCCGGCTGCCTGTCCCGGCCGCGCCGTCCTTTGCGCCCGCCCGGTCGCGCAGAATGCTTTCTATGTCCCGGATACGGAGCCGCGTCCTGACATCGGTTCCCAGGATTACAATTTTGCCGGAGGCGTCTTTGAGAAAGGCGGCGGGACGGCTTACCTTGCGCATAACAACATGTTCCATGCCTCCCTCGGCTATCCGGTAGGCGCTGGTAGTGAGCCTCGCTTCGGTATCCTCTTCGCTGATGACGATGAAGGAGGCGTCAAAAAACGCGGCGGCGCGTATAATGGCGCCGAGGTTGTGATCGTTTCCGACGGAGCAGAGTACGACTCCGGTTTTCCCTTCCCGAACCCAGAAATCAAGATCCTCGCGGCTTAGGGGTTGAATCACCGGCGCCAGGATCATTGCCACCACACCCTGATGATGAACGCTCTTGCATATCCGTTCCAGCTCTTCGTCGTCGCACAGTTTATATGGCCGCTTCCGCTCCGCAAGGCCTTTGCAGATTCCCGTAAAAGACCTGAGCCTGTCTTCCCTTAGAAAAAGGCGGTTTATGTTTTCGGGGTGATATTCGCACAGGGCCGTGACTGCGTTAAAACCGCAGACCGCAAGCTCGTCGGTAAGTCTGTTTCGCATACCATTGATTATATATCTTTTCCCGGTGATACTGTAAGTATGCAAACAGAACGCCTGTATCACGATTACGCTTCGGCGGCTCCTTTCGCCGCAAAGATACTTGAAATTCGGCTCTGCGGTTCCGCCGGTGACGGAGCTTCCGCCGGCGCCGCGCTTCTGCTTGACCGGACTATCTTTTACCCCGAAGGAGGCGGCCAGGCCGGAGACCGGGGAAGTGTCAACGGAATTCCCCTGCTTGACGTTCAGGAAAAGGACGGAGAAATTCTTCACTTTGTGTCCGCCGGTGACGCCGGCCGCCTTGCCCCCGGGCCGGCGGAGCTGATTCTTGACACCCGGCGCCGCCGGGACTTTACGGTACAGCACACAGCCCAGCACCTTCTGTCGGGAACCATTTTGCGTTTAACGGGGAAGCCTACTGTTTCCATGCACCTGGGGGACGAGATCAATACTGTTGACGTTGACAGTCCCGGCCTGAACGGAGAAACCCTCCTTGCCGTTGAAGAAGCGGCCGCGGATGCCGTTGAGGAAGATCGCCCGGTTATCATCCACCTTTGCCCGCCCGGGGACGTGCAAAGTTTTCCCCTGCGCAAGGTTCCGCCCCAAGGCGAGGAGGTGATCCGCGTGGTTGAAATCGGAAAGGATGTGCGCGCGGCCGGTTCCGCCGCGGCTGCGGCCGTGGTTGCGGCCGCGGCCGTAAAACCCGGCGAAAGTTTTTCCCTTGATTTTTCACCCTGCTGCGGAACCCACTGTAAATCGACAGGCCAAATCGGCGCGCTCCGCATACTCGGCGCGGAAAAATACAAAGGTATGACCCGGCTAAGCTTTATTGCCGGCCGGCGGGTTCTGCGGGACAGCCGGCTTCTTCGGGATAATGCGGATCTTGCTTCCCGCAGCCTGAAAGTCCCGTTAAGCGAAACGGGGAAAGGGGTGCTGGCCCTTCTTGAAAAAGCCGGCCGCATGGAAAGGGAGATCAAGGCCCTCGAAGAAGCCGCGGCCGAAACCAAAGCGGCCGCTTTGCTGGAAAAGGCCGGGTTCGCCGGCGGCGTAAGGGAAGGCCCTTCCGAAAAAGGCTTTGTGATAATCGAATCCTATCCGAAAGAAGGCATGGAAGAGGTTCTTCGTATAGGCCGCGCCGCGCAGAAAAATACCGGGGCGGTTCTTGTCCTTGCCTCGGAAAGGGAATTTAAATTCGCCGCCTTTTGTTCGGTTAAGGGTTTTGATCTTTCCCCCCTGATAAGGGAGCCCTTTGACAAGGCCGGCGGCAGGGGAGGCGGCGGGCCTTCGTTCTTCCAGGGCCTGTTTAATTCGGCGGAGGAACTTTCAGCCTTCCTTGCCGCGGTAAAGGCGGCGGCCGAAAACAGCGCGGGGGGCAGGGAGAGCGGACAATGAGTATTACCACCAAAACAGGCGACGGGGGCCACACCGATCTTATCGGAGGGATACGGGTTTCCAAGGATCATCCGGTTATGGAATGTCTCGGGGCCCTCGACGAACTCAACGCTTTTTTGGGCGCGGCAAAGGCGGCGCTGCGGGAAAAGGATCCCCGGGACGAAAAAGTCCGTCCCGGCGCGGACGCCAAAACCGGGGGCCCGGCGGCCGATACGGGCGCCCTTATCGAGAGTATCCAGAAAGAGCTTTTTGTAATTTCGGGCCTTCTTGCGGGAAGCGGCGCCAAGGCTCCGCCGGAAGGCCGCTTAAGCGCCATTATAGAAGAGCTTGAATCCGCGCAGCAGCCCTTTGCCGGATTCGCTGTTCCCGGAGCAAACCCCGTGTCGGCCCATCTCCACATTGCCCGTACCATCTGCCGCCGCGCGGAACGCCGCCTGGCCGCCCTCGGCTGCGCGCGGGAAAATTCCGGCGGCGCTTCCCCGAAACTGCCGCCGGGGATTCTGCCCTACTTCAACCGGTTGTCGGACCTGCTGTTTCTGCTGGCGCAGCGGGAGGCGGGGCACGGGTTGCCTCAAAATAAAATCTAAGTGAAAAAAGTGTGCGCCATAATTAAAAAATCTAGCCGAACCGCTCAAGCGGTTTCTCCCGTGATACCCCTTTGAGCGGCCAGTTTCAAGAGCCGCTCCCGCGCTTCATCCATCTCCCGCTTGAGGGTCACCGGGTTGAACAGCGCCCGCCGCCTCAGTTCGGCCTTATACGCTTCCGCCACCTCCGGCGATTC
>JAISAK010000134.1 GCA_031266695.1 Treponema sp. | reverse complement strand
AGACAAACAGGCGCTGGCTCTTGTTCAAAAGCTGCGGAGGAAAAAGCCCGCGGGGTGACCGCTCCCCGCGTAAACAATGCAGCGCCCGGATAATACCCCGCCTTCAGGCGGGGAGGCTTATTTTTTTATGCTGTAAAACGCCTTCTTTCCCGCGTACTCGGCAATGCCCTCAAGCTGATCCTCAATCCGCATAAGCTGGTTATATTTGCAGATCCGGTCGGTACGGCTCATGGAGCCGGTTTTGATCTGCCCTGTTTCCAGGCCTACAACCAAATCGGCAATAAAGCTGTCCTCGGTTTCGCCGGAACGGTGGGAAACCACGGCGGTGTAGCCCGCTTTCTTGGCCATTTCAACCGCTTCATAGGTTTCGGTGAGAGTCCCAATCTGGTTCACCTTGATCAGAATGGAATTGCAGGCGCCCATTGCGATGCCCTTCTCAAGCCGCTTGGTATTGGTAACAAAAAAATCATCCCCCACAATCTGGATTTTTGAACCAAGCGCCCTGGTAAGCTTGACATAGCCTTCCCAGTCATCCTGATCCAGGGGATCTTCGATGGAAATGATGGGATACTTGTTCACCCATTTGGTGTAGATTTCAATCATTTCCTCGGCGGAAAAAAGCTTGTCCGGGTTGGATTTCCAAAACTTGTAGCCCTTTTTGCCGCCTTCGCCGTAGAGTTCCGAACTGGCGCAGTCAAGGGCGACGGCCATCTGCTCGCCGGCCTTGTAGCCGGCCTTCTCAATGGCTTTTATGATAAATTCCAGGGCTTCCTCGTTGCCGATGTCCGGGGCAAAACCGCCTTCGTCGCCGACCGCCGTGTTCTTTCCCGCGTCGTGGAGCAGCTTTTTGAGGTTATGAAAAACTTCGGCGGTCCAGCGAACCCCTTCCCTGATGGATTCGGCGCCCACAGGCATAACCATAAATTCCTGAAAGTCGATTTTATTGTCCGAGTGCTTGCCGCCGTTAATGATGTTCGCCATTGGAACCGGCAGCAGGTTCGAGTGGAAAGCGCCCAGATATTTGTAAAGGGGAATATCAAGGGAATTCGCCGCGGCCCGGGCGGTTGCCATAGATACGCCGAGGATAGCGTTGGCGCCCAGCTTGCTCTTGTTCTCCGTCCCGTCCAGTTCAATCATGGTACGGTCAATGTCAACCTGTTCCAGCGCTTCCAGCCCCAAAATATCGGGAGCGATAACATTGTTCACATTATCGACAGCCTTAAGGACACCCTTGCCCAGATACCTGCCCTTGTCGTTATCCCGAAGCTCTACCGCTTCATAATCGCCGGTAGACGCTCCCGAAGGTACTGCGGCCCGCCCCAGGGATCCGTCTTCCAGGAGTACATCTACTTCGACTGTGGGGTTCCCCCGGGAATCAAGAATTTCACGAGCTTCTACATATTCAATTATACTCATAGCGCTCCTCCATATATTTTTATTGTCCGGTTTTAAGAGCGGGAAGTCAAGGCGGGTGAATGGCAGATGAACGACACGGGCGGTTGAAGCGGAAACTTCCTGCCTTTGGAACCGCTATTCATTTTTTGAAAAATCCGGTATATTTATACAATAATATGGAATTTAAAGACTTAAAATTGCATTCCGATCTGCAGCGGGGTATTGCCGAAGCCCGGTATATTACCTGTATGCCTGTTCAGGAACAGGTGCTGGCTAATGCCTTCCGGGGGCAGGATCTCTACGTTCAATCCCAGACCGGAACCGGCAAAACCGCGGCTTTTCTCATCGTCATTTTTCAGCGGCTCCTTACCGAGGATGTTTTGGCCGGGAAGAAGGCGATTATCATGGTTCCCACGCGGGAATTGGCGGTGCAGGTTGAAGAGGAAGCGAAACTCCTTGGCAAATATCTTCCCTTCAAAATCGGCAGCTTCTACGGCGGCGTCGGTTATACCCAGCAGCAGAAACTGCTCAGGGAAAACGTTCAGATCCTCGTGGGAACCCCGGGCCGCGTCCTGGATCTCAACAAGTCCGGTCACATGAACCTTATGGACGTCGCCTTCCTGGTGCTGGATGAGGCCGACCGGATGTTCGATATGGGTTTTTATCCGGATCTGCGCAAACTTATCCGGGTAGTGCCTCCGGTTGACCGGCGCCAGACCATGCTTTTCAGCGCCACCCTCAACGCCTGGGTAAAAAACCTTGCCTGGGAATATACAAAAAACCCCTTCGAAATCGAAATCGAACCGGAAACCGTCACCGTGGACGAAGTGAATCAGGTTCTCTACCATGTCCCTTCGGAAGAAAAGATGAAGCTTCTTCTGGGAATTCTGGAACGGGAAAAACCCGAAAGCGCCATCATCTTCTGTAATACCAAGCGTTATACCGAAATTGTGGCCAAGCGGCTGCGTATAAACGGCTACGAATGTGAATTCATCATTGGGGATCTTCCCCAGTCAAGGCGGCTCAAGGTAATTGAGGATATAAAAGCCGGAAAGATCAAATACCTGGTCGCCACCGATGTCGCCGCCCGGGGGCTTGATATCGAATCACTTGCCCTGGTGGTAAATTACGATCTGCCCACCGAAGCCGAAAACTACGTTCACCGGATTGGCCGTACCGCACGGGCGGGTAAAACGGGCAAAGCCATTACCCTGGCAAGCGAACAGGATGTCTATGAGCTTCCACCCATTGAAAGATACATCGGCAAGAAAATCTCTTCGGAGATTGCCACGCCCGAACTCCACACGGAGGACAAGAGCGCCGGTATGCGGATACGCACCGAATTTTATGAAGATACCCGCGAAGATCGCCGTGCCCGCGGCGGTTCCAGGGGCCGGAGCGCCGGCAGCGGATTATCCCGCGGGGACAGGGAACGGGAACCCCGTCATTCCCGCGGGGACAGAGCCCGGAGCGGAGTTCAGGGCGGGGACCAGGGCGGCAGTAATTCCCGCGAGGGTTTCCCCGTCAGGCAGCGTAGAGAAAAAAGCCCCGGCAGGGCCGACGGAAGGGGTACGGGCGGCAGAAGTACCGCAAAAGACAGGCGGAGGGACGCCGATACGCAGGAAGCGGGGCAGGATCTTTCCCATCTTTCCTTTGATGATCGGATGGCCTATTACAAGCAGAAATACGATCCCAATGATGCTTCAGGCAAAAAGGCCGCCGCCGGTGAAGGCCGCCGGACAGGATCGGTTGAGGCCGCCGGCCGTAAAAGGCGGGGCCCGGAACAGCCGGCAGGCAGGCGGGGGGGGCAGAGCTCAGAACAAAGCCCGGAACGGGGACAGAGCCCGGGCCGCAAAAGGCAGCGGAACGCAGCGCCGGCCGCTTCTGAGCGGCAGGCCGGGAAAAACGCCGGTTCCCGGGCGCCCCAGGGCGGCAGGCAGGGCCGAAAAAGTGATGCGCAGCAAGGCCGCGCGGCGCCTTCCCCCAAGAACGGTGTTCAAGACAGTCCCGCAAAGAAGCAGGGGGTCATTGGCAAGCTGCTGGGCCTTTTCAGGAAAAAGTAAATATCGGCCTCTTACCCATCATAAAAAAGACATACAAGGTAATAGACTTTATTCTTGGCGCCATGAATGAAAGGAATATCTTCTAAAGCGGGAGCGTCAAAATTCCCTTAAAAGCATCATGCTTTGAAGAAAAAATTTACCGCAAAGTCGAAGAAGTTTAGGAAAGAGGGAAGAAGAAAAACCACGGAGGGCACGGAGAAAATAACAGTTAGCAAAGAGCAAATAGCAAAGTATCCGCGCTTCGTACTCTTTTCTACTTGCTTCATATCTCGGCTTCTTCCCCATCACTAAAAAGACATCCAGGGTAAAAG
>JAISAK010000052.1 GCA_031266695.1 Treponema sp. | reverse complement strand
TTTTTTCCCGCCCCGGCGACGCGAGGAAAGCTAACCACAAGGTTATCGTGGAAAAAAGCGTCAAGCCGGTACGGCCCTACCTGGCCGGTTTTGTGGCGTCGGGCAGGGCCGTCAGCGACCCCCTGCTGCGGGATATGATTCAGACCCAGGAAAAACTTGCCTGGAATTTCGGCCGCAAGCGGCGGACTATCTCTATGGGGCTGTACCGCACCGCCATTATCAAGTGGCCCATTATTTACAAGGGAGCAGATCCGGACAGTGTATCCTTTGTGCCGCTCCAGTGGGACACGCCCCTTACCCTGCGGGAAATTCTCAAACAGCACCCCAAGGGAAAGGAGTACGCCTTTATCCAGGAGCATGAACCAATTCATCCCCTCCTTACCGATTCGGAAGGCAGCGTCCTTTCCTATCCGCCCATCATCAACTCCGCGAACCTCGGAGCGGTGCAGGTTGGCGATACGGATCTTTTTGTGGAAATCACGGGTACGGATCAGACTTCGGTAAACCTGGCTGTTTCCATTGTAGCCTGCGACCTGGCGGATAACGGCTTTAACATTGAGCCGGTAGAGGTTGAGTACGAATACGACACGCCCTTCGGGAAAAAGTGCGTCACGCCCTGCTACTTCCAGGAGCCGGTTTTTTGTTCGCTGGCACGGGTGGAAAAATTTCTGGGCGAAAAACTCAGCGCCGATGAATGTGTCAAAGCCCTGGAACGCATGGGCGTCCGCGCCGAAAAAACGCGCGCCGCCGAGCGCGGGGAAAACGCCGAGACCGAAGGCGTCCGCGCCTGGCCGCCCGAGTACCGCAACGATTTTCTCCACGCCGCGGACGTTGTCGAAGACGTGATGATCGGCCGTTCCCTGGATTCCTTCAAGCCCCAGCGTCCCGGCGACTTTACCGTGGGCAGGCTTACGCCCATCACCCTTTTCGGCAGGCAGGTCAAGGAAATACTGGTGGGCCTGGGCTATCAGGAGATGATTTACAACTACCTGGGTTCCCGAAAGGATCTGGTTGAAAAAATGCGGGGCGACGGCAGGCGGATTATCAGAATCTCGAATCCCATGACCGAGAACTATGAATACGTGCGGGATTCCGTCCTGGCTTCCCTTGTGGCAAGCGAATCCGTTTCCGGTCATTCGGCTTATCCCCACAAGATCTTCGAGGTTGGCAAGGTAGCCTGTCTTGATGAATCCGAAAACTACGGCGCCGCCACCCGGCAGTACGCGGGCTTCCTCCAGGCCGACAAGGACGCCAACTTCAACACCGCGGCAGGCCAGCTACAAACCCTTTTTTACTACCTTTCCAAAGAATACGATGTTGAGGAAACGGAAGACCCCCGGTTCATTTCCGGACGCGCCGCCGCCGTTATTTACAGAGGCAAAAAAACAGGCGTCTTCGGCGAACTTCACCCCGGACTGCTGGAGAACTGGGGTATTACCGTTCCCTGTACCGCGGGTGAAATCGATCTGGACTCTTTATTGGCGTAACTTATTCCCTGACAATCTGAAAAGGCAAGGGAATTCCGATTATAATTTTAAATTTTCAGGAAAATCGTCTCAATTTTTTTAAATCATTGAAGCGCCATGCAGGATCGCGCCATTAATACTGCGGAGGATTATTATGAGGCAGAATAATATGGTGAGGATCGGCAGGCAGGCCCTTTCGGCGATCCTGCTGGCGGCGGCGCTGGTTTCCCTGGTTTCCCTGGTTTCCTGCGAATTTTTCGGGATGGAGGAAGCGGCGGATTCGGAAGAGGCTCCCCTAAGCATTATGACCTGGAACCTGCAGGCGCTTTTTGACGGAACCGAAGCGGGAACCGAGTATGATGAATATACGGCGGCCGCAGACTGGTCGGAGGAAAAATACAGAGGAAGGATCAGCGTTATCTCAAAGGCGATACAGGAAACAGAAAGCGGAATTCCGGACCTTATCGCCCTTGAGGAAATTGAATCCGGCAAGGTATTGGACGATCTTGGCGCCGCCCTTTCAAAAAAAGCCCAATTCTGGACGCATTTTGCCGCCAATCCCGGCGGCAGCCTGGGACTGGGTCTTATCAGCAAATTCCCCCTCGAAGACGTGAAGGTACACTCGATTAATGCCGATGGCGATGAGGCGCCGAGGCCGGTACTTGAAGTCCGCGTCGATGCCGGCGGCAGGCCGCTCGCTCTCTTTGTCTGCCACTGGAAGTCGAAGCTCGGGGGCGATGACGCAACGGAGACCACGCGGAAGGCCTCGGCGCGGATTATCCTGCGCCGCCTGCGGGAACTTGCCGAAGAGGAGCCCTCTCTTCCGGTGATTATCCTGGGGGATCTTAACGAGAACTACGACGAGTTTTACCGCAGAAACGGCTCGGTAATAAGCGCCCTTGTCCCCGACGATCCCCACTGCGCGGATATCACGGGGTTTTACGGCCCTGACGGGGAAGGCCCCGCGGAGTCCGCGCCCGCCGCGGAACTGCAAAAGGATTTTATCATCCTTAGCAGTAATAAACCGCCGCGGGCTCATTATTTTCCGGAACAGACCATCTGTGTTTACTCGCCCTGGGCAAAGGAACTTGAAAACGGCTCCTACTACTATAAAAACGAGTGGGAAACCATCGATCACTTTCTTCTTTCAACACAGCTCTTTGACGGGACGGGCTGGGAATTCGAAAATGCCCGGGTGTTTAATCAGCCGCCCTTTGGCAATGCAAAGGGGCAGCCCGCGGCCTATAACCCAAGAACAGGCGCGGGCCTAAGCGACCATCTGCCGCTGCTGCTGTTTTTGTCGTACCTCTAGGCGGTCATGCCTTTAGGAGTTTGTTACGCTTCACACATAAAAGTGCGGCAGGCTGCTAGAACCCCGCGAGGGATCCAATCTGGTACACAATAAAACATAAAATCCAGCCCAGGGCAAGGAGGAAGCAAATTTCAAACGCCACCCATCTGATGCCGATTTCCGCCTTCATTGCCGCCAGCGCTGCGAGGCAGGGCGGTATGATCAGGACAAAGATCATGAACACCAAGGCTACAAGGGGGCGCATGTGATCGTCCCTGCGGATGGCGTCCCTGAGGCCTTCGCTTTCCTCGTTCTCCGAAGTTCCGACCCGGTAGAGAATGCCGAAGGTAGAAACGATAACTTCCTTCGCGGCAAAACCCGTAACCGAAGCGACGGTAATTTTCCAGTCAAAGCCCAGGGGCCGGAATACCGGTTCAATGAAACGGCCTGCGTGACCCGCTATGCTGTTTTCAAGCAGCATCCGGGCGGCGGCGGTTTCGAGGTACGCCGTTACATCGGCCTCCTCCGCGCCGGGATGTTCCAGGCGGTAGTCCCGGGCAAGCCGGATGCCTTCTTCTTCGGAAAGCTCCCGGGCAGGGAAATTGGTAATTACCCAAATAAGGATGGTGGCGGCAAGGATCACCGTACCGGCTTTCTTGACGTACTGCCAGGTTTTTTCCCATACGTGCCAGAGCACCCCCCGCAGCGTAGGCGCGCGGTAAGGGGGAAGCTCCATCACAAAGGGAGTAGGATCGCCCGAAAGAACCGTAGCCTTAAGCACCGCCGCGCAGAGGAGTGAGAGGACAATACCCAGCGCGTAGATCAGTATTACCATATTCGCCGCGTGATCCGGGAAAAGGGCGGCGGCAAGGAGCATGTGTACCGGCAGCTTGGCGCCGCAGCTCATCAGGGGCGTGATCAGCACCGTGATGATTCTGTCGCGCCGGCTCTTCAGGGTGCGGGAAGCCATGATGGCGGGAACGGAACAGCCGAATCCGAGCATCATGGGAAACACGGACTGGCCGTGAAGGCCAAAGGCATGGAGCAGCTTGTCGGTCGCGAAGGCGGCCCGCGACATATATCCCACATCCTCCAGAATCGAAAGGAAGAAAAACAGTATCACGATGAGGGGCACAAACGAGAAAACCCCGCCCACGCCGCCGATGATTCCATCAACCAAAAGGGAACGGACCAGTCCTTCGGGCAGCACAGATTGGAGCGCCGCGCTTAAAAAGCCAAAAAAACTCTCCAGCCAGGACATGGGGTAAGCGCCCAGAAAAAAGGTTAGCTGAAACACGCTCCAAAGCACCAAAATAAAAATCGGCAGCGAAAGAAAGCGGTTCATGATAACCCTATCGATCGCCTCGGTAAGGGAAAAATCAGGTTCCCCCATAACTTTGACCGATTCGGCTACCGCGCCCCGGATATAACCGTAGCGCTGCTCGGTAACAACTATCTCCGAATCTTTGCCGAAGTGCCTGTCTATCCAGCCGCTTGACTCCCGCGCCATAGCGGCGATCCGCGGGGCATCCGCGTGTTTTTCAAGGCGCTGAAAAGCATTTGCGTCCTTTTCGAGAAGCTTTACCGCAAGCCAGCGCACCGGGTAATTCGCCGTAAAGGCGGAATCCGCGGCAATGGCTTTTTCAAGGGATTCCAGCTTGGCCTCAATCTCGCTGCCGTAGTGAATCAGCCTGCCCGAAAGCTCCGTGCTGCCCGCTTCAATGGATTCTTCGATTTTGTCGATGCCGTCAAGAAGCTCCTCGGTTCCCACTCCCTTGGACCCGACGGTTTTAACCATAGGTATGCCCAGGGTGGCGGAAAGATTTTTGACGTCTATCCTAATTCCCTTTGCCTCGGCCTCGTCGCTCATGTTGAGGGCGGCGATTACGGGAACGCCCAGCTCCTGGAACTGCAGGCAGAGATAGAGATGCCGTTCAAGGTTTGTTGAATCAAGCACATCAACAATAATGTCGGGCTTTTCATCAAGAATAAAATCCCTGGCAACTACTTCATCAACGGAATAGGCGGTAAGGCTGTAAATGCCGGGAAGGTCGATAAAGTGGTACTGCCTTTCACCGCGAAGGCGCAGACCCTCGCGTTTTTCAACGGTCACACCGGGGTAATTCCCCACCCTGTGGTGAGCGCCGGTAAGGGCGTTAAAGAGGGTTGTTTTCCCCGAATTGGGATTCCCCGCCAGGGCAATCCGCAGATAGTTTTTCCCGCCACTCATTGTTCGTCCTCTTCCCGCGGGGGGTCTTCACGGCCCGGCGCGGAACCGCCGCCGGCTGAAACGTCAAGATGCCGCCGGCGCAGGCGCTGTCCTCCGAACCACTTGACCGCGTCATGTACCGCCGACCAGTCGCCCACGGGTTCGACTTCTATTCCCGAAGCCTCGTAGCGGCGTATCAATATATCGTAGCCAAGTATCCTGATTTGCAGGGGGCCGGCGAAAAAACCTTTCCGCACAACAGCGCCCTCCGCGCCTTCGGTAAAACCCATGTCCGCAAGACGGCGCCCTACCTCTTTGCCAAGCGCAACCTTTGTCACCTTGAAAGAGGCTCCGTTCGGGGCTTCAGACAGAAGCATAAGCGCCCCTATTCAGCAACTTTTGCCGCCTTTCTTCCGCGGCAAGGTGCATCTTTTCCAGCTCCGCCGTAACGGCGTCCACGGCGGCCTGCTTTTTATCTTCAATGCCCAGGGCCTCCGCGGCGGCTCTGGCTTTATCGCGGAATTCCGCGCAGGACAGCACGGGGCCGGTGGTAATACGGATAATATCCCTCTCTACCGCATCGTTCAGCATATCCGTCTGCTGGACATGAAGAATCTCGCCGTTAAGCGCAACACAGCACATATAGTCAAAGGAACGGATATAGGAATCTATTTCGCGGACGCCCTTTTTGGTTGACGGGTCCCAGGAGCGGTAGCGGGTTCCCGAGGGGAAAACCAGGACAATGCGGCCCTTTACCTTTATATCGTTAAGCGTCCGCATGGCGGCGCGGTTTATGCCGTTGCTGCGGATAATTTCTTCCCTGTTTTTTTCCGCGTCCAATCCGTACAGTGAACGGCTTGGGTAAATGACGATACGGGTGTAAGCGCTGGCAAAAGCGGCGACAACGGGATTATCTTCGTTAAGCTTCATGCCGGCTATGGCCACAAGGGCCCTGGAAATATCTTCACCCCGGCCACCCGCCTTTCGCACCAGATAAGAGACAAGGGACAGATCAAAATTACTGTAATGCTCCACCAGGAGCAGGCAGGATTTTCCCGTTTCGGCCTTTGAAAAAAGTTCCTCAAGGTTTTCCATGCCGTCAACGCCGGAACCGGAAAGAAGCAGGGTTTCAACCATGTTATCAAGTATGGGAAGAATGTTCATATCCCCTTCCTGATAGACATTCTGTTCGGTTACCGTAGTGGCAACTTTTGTCAGGGCCAGGGCCTTTTTTATTTGTTCCCGAAAAGCGGTAGCCAAAGTATCCATGTTCCTCTCCATTAAGGCTGCGTTCCCCAGAGCCAAATCAATTCCATGACCAGCCTGCAGGCGGCGCACATCTCATTCACGGAAACCCACTCAAGGCGGCTGTGATAATTCCGCCCCCCGGTAAAAATATTCGGGGTGGGAATGCCCAGCTCTGTAAGCCGGGAACCGTCGGTTCCGCCCCGAATGGGTTTAAGGCGATGCTCTATCCCCAGGTTTTCACAGGCTTGTTTCAGTAAGCCCAGAGCCGCCGGATTTCCGTCAATGTCTCTCTTCATATTATAGTATTGAGGCCGGGCATTAACAAGCACCCGGCCGCCGGGAAACTGGGCTTCCACCGTCCCGGCGAAGGACTCAAGAGCCGCAACCCGGCGTTTCATTTCTTCCGAATCAAAATCCCGGAGAAAAACCTCCAGCGAAGCTTTTTCAAGATCCCCGTGAATTTCCGTGGGGCAGTAATAGCCGTAATAAGCGTCGGTTGCTTCGGGGCTTTCGGAACGGGGAAGCAGCAGCGCGAAGGAGGCGGCCATAAGGGCGGCGTTAGCCAGCACGCCCCGGGCCGCGCCCAGGTGAATCACCCGGCCCTCGAATTTGACAAGGGCCTTCCACGCGTTGAAACATTCCGCTTCTATTTCCCCCTGGGGGCCGCCGTCCAGGGTATAGCACACGGCGGACTTTATATCTTTCCGGGGGAATTCCGGAAGCCCCTTGCCGGTTTCCTCGTCGGGCGAAAAAATAATTTCCACCGGGCCGTGGGGAATTTCCGGATGGACGGAAAGGTACTCAAGGGCCGCCATAATCTCCGCCAGGCCGGCCTTGTCGTCGGCGCCCAGCAGGGTACTTCCGTCGCTGTGGATAAGGGTCTTGCCCCTTTGCGCCGCAAGATCCGCGTCCGCTCCGGGGTCAAGGCAAAGCCCTCCCTCAAGGCTTATTTTGCCGCCGTCGTAATTCCTGACCAATTGAGGCTTAACGTCCCTGCCGGAAACATCGTCCGCCGTATCCAGGTGGGCAAGAAAACCAACCGAAGGAGCGGCTTCCTTTCCGGGACTTGCGGGCAGCCGGGCAATAACATAGCAGTATTCGGTCAGCCGGACATCTTTAATCCCCACGCCCGAAAGCTCCGACTCCAGGGCCTTTGCCAGATCCCACTGCCCCGGCGTGGAAGGCGTCGCTTCCACGTGGCGGTCGCTCTCTGTCCAGTAACGGACATAGCTCATAAACCGGTTTATCAGAAGCGGTTCAAGGGTTTTATCATCTATCTGATTTATTGGAGTTTTCATTGAATCATTATTGAATGTTTGGAGATTATTTTTCAATATAGAAGAATGCTTATTCCCAGTTACCCCGATTTTATTCCCCTCAGCCTTGAACTGAAAAATGAAATGCATCCCCATCTGGCATTGACACCGGACGGGGTTTCGGAATTCACCTTTTCCGGTTTGTACCTGTTCAGAAACCGCTATCAGTACCGGGTTTCCCTGGGCCCGAACCGGGATTTCATCATTTCGGGCATAACGCCGGCGCCGCACGAAACAAAACCCGGCGGCTCCGCCGCGCCGGAACCGGGCGCGAATTTTTTTATGACCCCCTGCTGTCCGCCGGGCAGGGAAATCCTCGAATCTCTTTTCGATACCCACGCTTACTGGAAAAACATCTCCGAATCCGTGCTGGAAGGCGCGCGGGAGGATTTGCAACAATGGGGCGTGGAAATTATCGAAGACCGGGACAATTTTGACTACCTCTACCCCAGAAAGAACCTCGCCGATCTTTCGGGGAAAAAATTCCATAAAAAGAAAAACCTGGTAAACGCTTTCAACAACGCCTATCCGGATCATGAAGCGCGGCCCTTGACCGCGGCGCTGATACCCGATGCCCTGGAAGTGCTTGAGCGGTGGGAAAAAGACAAGGGTGTAGAAGGCGACTATGCCGCGGCAAGGGAAGCCCTGGAGTGCTTTGCCGGTTTAAAACTGCGGGGCTCCGTCTATTATGTAAACGGGAAGCCCGCGGGCTACTGTCTTGGGGAGAGCATAGCCATGGGAAAAATCTTCGCCATCCATTTTGAAAAAGCGATTGACGCGTATAAAGGCATTTATCAATACATAAACCAGGACTTCGCCGCCGCTTTGCCGCCCTTCTTTATTCATATCAACCGCGAACAGGACCTTGGAGACGAAGGGCTGCGGCAGGCAAAAATGACTTACCGGCCCTCCGGCTTTGTCAGGAAGTACCGGGGTATTAAACCAAACTAAGGAACAGCAAATGAACTGGGAAAGCACTCTTTATTCAATACCCGGCGTTCTTCTTGGCCTTACAATCCATGAATGCTGCCACGCCCTGGCCGCCTGGAAGTTGGGTGACAGTACGGCGCGGGATCAGGGGCGGATCACCTTGAATCCGCTCAGGCATATCGACCTTATCGGATTCCTTTTTCTTGTTTTTGCGGGCTTTGGCTGGGCAAAACCGGTACAGTTTAATCCGGCCTTTCTTCGCCACCCCCGGCGCGACAAGGCTTTAATCGCGGCCGCAGGCCCCCTTTCCAATCTCGTGCTGGGGGTTATCCTGGTTTTCCTGCTCAGGCTGTTTCTCGCCCTGGGACACAATTTGAACGAAGGCGTTTTCAGGCTGGTTCTTTTAACCCTTTTCTACGCCATTACCATCAACTTCGGCCTCTTTGTCTTTAACCTGATTCCCCTTCCGCCCCTTGACGGCAGCCACATTGTCTTTTCCGGCCTCAACCTCAGTCCCGAAACGGAAGGCAGAATTATGCGCATTGGGGCGCCCCTGCTTTTCATCATTCTGATAATTCAGAACCGGGCGGGGATAAACATCCTTCCCATAGGCCGGATTGTCAGGGCTATGATAGATCTGCTGCTGTAAAAGATTCTACGTTGCCCTGGGCTCCCCGCCTTCCAATTAACCGTTTTTTCGGAGGAATTCCTCATACCGGGATTTTACCTCAACCCTTATTGCCTCAATCTGTTCGTTTTTCAGGTGCTTAAATCTGCCCTGTATTTTGATGTACTCCTCTATGGGTTCCAGCTCTTTTGGCCGGTAATTTACGGTTACCTTTCCGTCTTCCCACTCGTACAGAATCCAGCTTCCCGTGTTAACCGCCATTTTAGCAATTTTTATGGTGTATTTGGGATCGTAAAACCAGCCGGTGGGACAGGGCGTATGGATATGCAGCACCGAAGTGCCGTCGGTTTCCTTTGCCTTCTTTACCTTCTTCCGCAGATCAACAAGGTTTTGCAGCGAAGCGGTCGCCGCGTATGGTACGTTATGCGCCATAGCAATGCCGACAAGGTTCTTTCGGGATACGCTTTTTCCCGCCGGTGTTGTGGTGGTACTGGCGCCCAGGGGCGTAGAGCTTGAAGACTGAATACCCGTATTCATATAGGCTTCGTTGTCGTAACAAATGTAGAGTATCCTGTCGTTCCGTTCCATAGCCCCCGAAAGGGACTGGATTCCGATATCTACCGTAGCGCCGTCGCCGGCAAAAACCAGAACGGTGGTATGATCGTTCCCCTGGATCTTCAACCCCGCCCTGATGCCCGCGGCGCAGGCGGCCGAATTTTCAAGATTCATCTGTATGCCGGCAATTTTCAGGTTTGTTTCGTTGCAGAACCCCGAAAACAGCGCCGAGCAGCCGGGAGGTATGATGATTATGGTGTCCTCCCCAACCACGTCCATTACATTCCGCATTATCAGTTCAAGGCCGCAGCCCGCGCAGGCGCTGACTCCGTGGGATACCAAACCTTTTGATTCATGGCTTATTTTATACATTGAGCATTACCTCCCGAATTTCCATGGGATTGGCCTTTACGTCGATCCAGCTTTCTCCGCCGGGTTTCCCGCCGCCGGCAATTTCAAGGAGCCGGTTAAAGGCTTTTTCAATGGTGGCGGGCGGTACGTCCCGTCCGCCGAGGCCGCCGATGAAGGGAACTATTTCCGCCTGGCTTTTCTGCATAACCGCGCGCACCTCGTTCCAAAGGGGCCCGCCCCTGCTGCCAAGCCCCGCGCTGCGGTCGAACACACCGACGGCCGGCCGGCCGGCAAGGGCCTGCTTTATCAGCTCATCGGGGAAGGGGCGGAAAACGGTAACTTTGAGAAGCCCCACCTTTTTCCCCCGGGCGCGCATATCGTTGACCACCTGCTTGGCCGTTCCGCACATGGAACCCAGCGCGACAAGCACCGCGTCGGCATCGGCGGTTTGGTATTCTTCAACCACGCTCAATTTTCTGCCGAAGACGTTTTCAAATTTTTTCATCATCTCGGGAATGACCCGCAGGGCGGCGGAGAATCCTTCCCGGTGCTGGTAGCGCATTTCGGTAAAATCCTCGGGGCCGGTAAGATCGCAGACAAACATGGGATCGGCGGAACTGAGAAAACTGTTTTTGGCAACATAGGGCCCCAGGTACGCGCGCACAGCCTCCAGGTCAGGCACATCCACCTTCTGCATTGAATGGGAAAGAAAGAAACCGTCAAGGCATACCATAGAGGGAAGCAGAACTTCATCGTGTTCCGCGCAGGCATAGGCAAGGATCATCAGATCCAGAATTTCCTGTACATTCTGACAATAAAGCTGGAGCCACCCCGAATCGCGTTCCGCCATTGCGTCGCTGTGATCGCACCAGAGACTCCAGGGAGCGACAAGGGATCGGTTTACCACGGGCATGACCACCGGCACCCGCAGCCCCGAGGTAACGCCCAGTATTTCATGCATCAGGGCAAGGCCAACAGAGGAAGTTGCCGTCGCCGCTCTGACCCCGGTAAGCTGCGCGGTGGTTGCCGCAGACATGGCGGTATGTTCGGATTCAACGCGGATATACTCGGCCTTTATTTCTCCTTCCGCTACCAGGGAGGAAAGTTTTTCGGCAATGGAGCTTTGGGGAGTTATGGGATAGGCGGAAATAACCTTCACCTCCGCAAGCCGCATGGCCTCTACGGCGGCGGCGTTTCCGTCGAGCATCTTCTTCATTTATTTTCCCCCTGTTCAAGCACCATTTCAATGCAGTCTTTGGGACATACCTCGGAACAAATTCCACAGCCCTTGCAATAATTCATGTCGATGACAACGGACGGAACCGGCTCCTTGCTTACCACTACAATATTGGCGGGACAGTTCCGCTCGCAGGTTCCGCAGGCAATACAAATATCCGTGTTGACCTGCGGCCGCTCAATCCTCCAGCTTCCGGTATTCATTGCGGTATACTCGGTTGCCACCGGCCCCAGAATCCTACGCGACTTTGATACATTCATACGCTTCCCTCGCTGCGGCGCTGTTAAGCGGGCCGGCCTTCGGTCCGAAACTTTCGACAATCGCCTTTTCTATTGAATCAATTGCTACAATGCCCGTGCAGGCCAGGGCGCCGAGCATTGAGCCGTTGGGGATTCCCCGGCCTATGTGTTTAAGAGCCAGGCCCGTTCCGTCTACATAGTACATTTTTGAGAATCCGAGTTTTTTGAAGGCCTCGACCTTTTTGGGGTCTCCGCTGTTAAGCACAAGCACCGAAGAGGGCTTCTTGCCGCCGGCGACATTAATCCCCTTTTCCAGGAGGGCGTCATCCATCGCAAGGACAATATCCGGTTCGTATACAAAGCAGTTCAGCAGCACCGGGACATCATCGACAATAATGCTGGTATACACCGGCGCCCCCCGCCTTTCGTGCCCGTAGGAGGGTACGGTGATGGCGTATTTGTCTTCGCAGAGAGACACCGCGTAAGAAAGCATCTTTGACGCGGTAACCACCCCCTGGCCCCCGAGGCCGAAAAATTTGATCTGAAGCATCTTGCAACTCCTTAGTTCACCATAAACATGATGGCTTGCGGTATAAAGGTAACAATAATCAACCCTATAATCATAACGAATATCGGCAACAGCACCTCTTTGCTCAGCTTTTCGACGGGAATTTTCCCGACGCTTGCGGCGGTAAAGAGACAGACTCCGAAGGGCGGCGTTACAAGTCCGATGGCCGTATTCACCGTTGCTATCAGGCCGAAATGAACCGGATCTATTCCAATCTTGTTCATCAGGGGCATAAGCAGGGGCACCATGATGATGAGTATCGCGCCGGTTTCCATGAAGGTACCGGCAATAAGCAGAATAACATTGACGATAATAAGGATGATATACTTGTTATCCGTAAGAGTGCTTACCGATTCAACGATCACCTGGGGTATGCGCTCATAGGTCAGCACATAGGCAAAAAGAGTGGCGCAGGAAATGATGATCATTATCTTCGCGGCCATGCGGGCCGAACGGAAAAAGGTGTCGAGAATGTCTTTAAAGCTCATCTCCCGGTAAATAAACACGCCGACGAGTATTGAATAAACCACCGCCACAACAGCGGATTCGGTGGGCGTGAAAATGCCGCCGAAAACCCCGCCCAGCAGGATAAGGGGCGTACCCAGCGCCCAGATCGCGTCCTTAAAGGCGGCGAATTTTTCTTTCGCGCTTGTCTTCTGGGCATGGCCCCGGTAGCCCTTCTTTTTGCATACGATATAGGAATATCCGATAAGCAGCAAGCCCATGATTATTCCCGAAGGTATGCCCGCAAGGTACAGATCCGTAATGGAAGTGCCGGTCAGCACGCCGTAGATGATGAAAGAAATACTGGGCGGGATGATTACCCCGATGGGGCTTGCCGTCGCAATAACCGATGTGGCGAACGTTTTGTCGTAACCGTTCTTTTCCATTTCGGGAAGCAGAATGGTTCCGATTGCGGCGGCGGTCGCCACTCCGCTTCCGGAAATCGCCGCAAAGAACATGCAGCCCATAATCGCCACAATCGCAAGGGAACCGTGAAGATCGCCCACGCACATATTGGCCAAATTCACCAGCCTGCGCGCTATGCCGCCGGTATTCATCAATTCCCCGGCAAGGATAAAAAACGGAATCGCCAGAAGCGCCGTGTTATTCACGCCGGTAAAAAGGCGCTGAATGATAATCTGCGGGGTAATGCCGCTGAGCAGAATGTATATCGTGGAGGAAAAGCCGATGGTAAAGGCGATGGGAAGCCCGATGACAAGAAAAACACTGGCTATAACAAAGAATATGGTTTTCATGCCGTTTTTTCCCCTTTATCCGCAGGGAAAATAATCTCTATTATTTCGATTAACAGATAGAGAATCATGATCGCCGCGCCGATTGGTATCATCATATAGACAATATTCATGGAGATCTGCATATTGGCGCTTAACTGGCCGCTGACCACTCCCAGGACGGAAAAGCCGTAATAGGCCACGATCGAAAGAAAGGCGATGCTGATCAGCGCTATAATTATCCGGTAAATTTTGAGGATTTGCCCTTTAAGCATTTCTTCCAGGATGGTGATTTTAATGTGATCCTTGTATTTACAGGCAAGAGCGGCGCCCAGAAAGACCATAGTAACCATCGAAAAACGGGCAAGTTCTTCCGCCCAAAACAGCCCGTTCCTGAAAATAAACCTTCCCAAAACCTGGGCAAAAATCAAAGCCGTCATAAGCGCAAGAAGCACTCCTACAATAGCGTTCAGCAGTTTACCGATGATCAGGGAAATCTTTTGAATTATTTCCATATATGCTCCTTATAAAAGGCAAGCTGCCGGACACAGGCGATCCGGCAGACAAACATCAATTCGTACCTTCTATGCTGCTGATCAGCCGGCTTACGGCGGGATCGCTTCTGGCGATAAAGTCGTCATAAACTTTCTGCACCAGTGCCCGGAGCTGGGTTTTGTCTATGTTGTTAAACTCCATTCCCCTTTCGATCAGTCTCTGCGTATAGTCCCCTTCCTGATCGCGGCATTCCTGCCCGGTAAGCCTGGACGCCTCTACCGCGCTTTCCCGGACAAGAGTCCGCAGATCCTCGGGAAGCTTGTCGTAGGTGGCCTTTGAAACGACAAAGGTGGTCATGGCGAAGATATGTTCGGTTAGACTTACATATTTCTGTACCTCAAACAGCCTTTCGTTGTGAATGGTGTTGATTGAATTTTCTTCCGCGTCGATAGCGCCCTGCTGGAGAGCCGTAAAGACTTCACCCCAGCTCATGGCGGTTACCGTCGCGCCCAGGGCTTCAAAGGTGGATACAAATACCGGACTTTCGATAACGCGGATTTTCAGGCCCCTGAAATCGGAAGCCTGCCCAATCGGCCGCCTGGAATTGGTAACGCTCCTGAACCCCCGGGGAAGCAGCGCCATCGGAATAAGGCTTTTTTCCTCTCCGGTTTTGTACAAATCCTGCATATAGGGCTGCTGCAAAACCTTCTCGACATGATCCCAGCCTTTGAAAAGGAAGGGCATGTCAAGGGCGGAAAATCCGGGAATGAAATTTCCCAGCGGGGAAGAAGTAACATAGGCAAGATCGATAGTTCCAAACTGCAAACCTTCGATAATATCACGGTCATACCCAAGCTGCCCCGCTGGATAAATCGTAACCGTGATCCTGCCATTGCTCTTCGATTCAACCATATCCTTGAATTTCAAAGCCGCAATGTGATAGGGTTCCGTTTCGGGGGTCTGATGCGCCAGCTTTAACTCAAAAACCTGACTCTGCGACTGTCCGCCGCCCGATTGTCCGCCGGCGTCAACGCGGCCGGGGAGCAGCGCCAGAAGCAGCGCCGCCGCCGCAAGCGCCATGTTCCTTTCAAGATTCCGTTTCATACTCTCCTCCTCAATGTTTCCTGTTGGGATAATTATCTTCTATCGCCCGTATGAGCAGATAGACGCTGTGCAGATAGGGGGTTTTTATTTTGTACTGTTCCGCCGTTTCCAGAACCTTCCCGCAGATGGTTTCCACCTCGGTTTTTCTTCCGGCGCTGACATCCTGAAACATGGAAGGGTAATGGCCCGAAGACATGCCCGGCTTCAGAACGCTTCGCAGGGAATCGCACACCTCTTCGTCGCTTAAATCTATTCCCCGGGCCCGCGCCGCAAGGGCAACGTCCTTTGCCACGTTAAACGCCATAGTCAGGGATTCCGGCGTTGAACCCAAAAGGCCCACGGAAAGGCCGGTAAGGGAGGTAATGGTATTCATCGCCGCGTTAAACGCCACCTTTCCCCAGATATGGTGCAGGATATTGTCCACCACATCAGCCTCCATGCCCCCGCGGTGCAGGACATCGGCAAACCCAAGGGCCGGGGCAGGGTCGGCCCCGTCCAGGGCCTGGAACCTGGTTATCCCCGAACCATCGGCGCGAATCACGCCGGGCCCCAGATAGACGGCGGGGTAATTGGTAATACCCGCGATAATGGGGCTGCGGGGAGCGGCTTCCCGTATAGCCTCAATATTGCCCAGCCCGTTCTGAAGCGTAACAAGAACCGTATCGTCCTTTATAAGGGGCCTGATTGTTTCCATTGCCGCGCGGGTGTGTATTGATTTGGTAAAAATAAAAAGGTGGGTAAAACCCCCGGAGCCCTCGATCCCGGAAATTGCCGGAATTTTTTCAACGGACACCTTGCCGTCGGCGTGTACCTCAAGCCCCTTTTGGTTGATCGCTTCGGTATGTTCCCTGTTGATGTCAAACAAGGTTACTTCCGCGCCGCCCTTCGCCAGCGCAAGGCCGAAACGTGACCCCATAGCGCCGGCGCCGACAATTAAAACCTTCATATAATCCCCCAGAGCCGAAAACCTTTCCAAAAACCCGGAACCCGGCAGGTTCCGGAAACGCCCTATAATCCCAGGATTCTCCCAATAAGGGGCATCCACAGACTCATGACAACAACAATACATATCTGCAGCGGCAGCGTACTTTTCATCATATCGGTCATTGAGTAATAACCGGTACTGTAGGTAAGCAGGGGAACCGTATCCAGGGGAAGCAAATAGCAGTTGGCTACGCATAAACCGAAAACAAGCATAATCAGAACCGGCGAAACGCCCATTCCGGCGGCCAGGGTTATAAAGGGGAGCGACATAAAAGTAACCAGCGAGGGAGCAACCGGAATAAAGACCAGCAGCGCAAAGGTGACGAAAACTATAAAGCCCGTCAAAACCGGGGTCGAAAGAGTCATGGGCGGAATAAGGGAAATAAGCCAGTCGCTGACATTATTCGAAACCATAGCGGAGCCGAGGGAAAGCACGGTTCCCACAAGAAAGAAAGACTCCCAGCTTACATTCTCCAGAAAGGTCTTGAATTTAAGTACATTGATTCCCGGAAGGCAGAAAGCACAGCACCCGGCAAGGGCGACAACCATGACATTTATGCCCCGGAACCAGGAAGAGAGTATCCACAGGACCAGCATGATCCCGGTAATAACAAGGGTTTTGATTTCTTCAACGGTTATCTTTTCGGGAATATCCAGGTTATTAATAAAATCCCTGACCATTTTGGGAGCTATTTCGGCGGGGTTATATACAATACAGATAAGCTTCCAGGCAATCGGCAGGAGGATAATCGTCAGGGGAATCCCCGCGGCCATCCACTGCACAAAAGTAATGGTCTGCCCCGTATACTGTTCCAGCATGCCAATAGCAAGCAGATTGATTGAGCTTCCCGCGGGGGTCATCATGCCGCCTATCATGCTTGAAACGGGAATCGCAATCATCAGTGCCCGGCCGGTTTTTTTCTTTGCCTCGGGGTCGGAGTAAAGTTCCAGGAAACTCAGGGAGATTGCCATAAAAATGGCGCAGGTAGGGACATTGGAAACAAGCGAGGAAATAACGGCGGAACACATCATCAGGGCAAAGATCATGCTTTTGACGCTTTTGCCGAAGACCTTCAAAATGGCTATAAGCAGCCGCTTTGAAAGGGGAATGGTGGTAAAAGCCGCGGCAATACCGAAAGAAGCCAGTATAAAAAACACTACCTGGTTTGAGAACCCAACAAGGGCTGAAGAAAAGTTAGGCGTTACCTTCAGCAGCGGCATAAGGGAAAGAAAGATAAGGCAGATGAGCATCATGGGCAGGGCTTCGGTGATCAGCAGGATCAAAAAAGCAACCAGCATGCCGATAGTACGGATGCCGGCCTGGCCGAGGGACTCGGTTGCCGGGATAAAAAACATAATAATCAATATGAAAACAGATATGCTAATTCCTATAAGGTGTTTTCTTTTCATAAGATCCTTTGCAGTCAGCGATTGAATGTTGTTGGAAAACTTTTACGGGGCGCTTCCGAACCCCTTTACCGCGG
>JAISAK010000025.1 GCA_031266695.1 Treponema sp. | reverse complement strand
CTGGAGGTGAGGGGAATTGAACCCCTGACCTCTTGAATGCCATTCAAACGCTCTAGCCAACTGAGCTACACCCCCAGAAGATTTTCTACTATATCATGGCGGGCGGGGATAGTGTCAAGGGGCGTAAAAGACATACAAGGTAAGATATCATTCCCCTTGGCCTTGCCTGTCCGCTCCTATAAAAGATATCCAAGGTAATAGTCATACCCCAAGCGGCAGGAATGAAATTAATGGTCTCCCCAGCGGGGCCGCCAAAGCCGTCATTCACTTGCCTGTAGAGTCCGTCTTCGCAGCCATCAAACCAGAGGTTTGAAGTCTGCTTCGCCGGGGAATTCCAGAGTCGTTCATGGCGGCTTTGGCGCCCTCGCTGGGGAAGATATTCTTTCATTCGTGGTGCAAGAGGCAGAATCTATTACCCTGTCTTTTTTATGATGAGGAAGTCGCCGGACAGGCAAGGCCAAGGGGTATAAGGTCTTTTCTTGGATGTCTTTTTTATGGATGGAGAAGAGGCCAAGGTGCGGAGCAATAGCAGCCCGGCTTTAGCCAGGCGAATGTGCCGCGGTACAAAGCCTGGCTAATCCCTGCGAAGGCGGCTTCTGGCGCTCCCGCGGCGCCGGCTCAGACGCAGGACCAGCTTTGATAACATTTTCCAAATGAGGCATTTCGGGTCGGGCTGTGGAGTTTGCGGCCGCGTGATATAATAAAAATATGATTCTCAGTGTTTCCCGCCGCTGTGATATCCCCCGGTTCCGTTTTGACTGGTTTCTTGAATGTCTGGACAGGGGTTTTGTTGATGTGAAAAATCCCTTCAACGCGGCCCAGGTCAGGCGGGTCCCGCTGCTGCCTGCCGGTATATCGTCGCCGGCCGATGTTTTTGCCTTTTGGACCCGTGACCCCGGGCCAATTCTGTCATACGCCGATGAACTGGAAAGACGGGGTTTCCTCTTTTACGTGATGGTTACCGTCACAGGTTATCCCGCGGTACTGGAACCGAAGGTTCCCCCGGCCGGGGCAATCTGCGGCGCCATGAGGGAACTGGCGGGAAAAATCGGGGCGCGGCGGGTTATCTGGCGTTACGATCCGGTGTTTCTGAGCAGCGTTACCGGTGAAGGTTTTCACCGCGCGAATTTCGCCGCCCTGGCGCGGACGCTGAAGGGAAGCGTGCGCAGGGTTATCATCAGCCTGTACGACGAATACGCGGGAGCGCGGCGGCGGATTGAAGCGCTGGAGAAAACCGGCGGCCTCCGGGTCCTGCCGGTAACCGGCGCGGAGGGGCGGCTTCTTCCCCAAGTCCGTGAATTGCTGGGAGATATGGCGCGTATTGCCGGGGAATCGGGCATGGAGATCCAAAGCTGCGCCGAGGCGGAAGACCTTTCGGCCCTGGGCATCGCGCCGGGGGCCTGCATAGACGGAGAGCTTATCGGGGAACTGTGGGGTATAGAGGCGGAAGGCAGGGACAAAAACCAGCGGCCCCATTGCCGCTGCGCGCCCAGCGTTGATATCGGCAGTTACGGAACCTGCGCGGCGGGCTGTGTGTACTGTTACGCGCGGAGATAAGCGGGCAACGCGGCTTGCAAAAAAGATGATGATGATATTTAATATGACATCATTATAAATTTTGTCATATTAACAGGAGCTTCGTGTTATGGAACAGAACCTTCCCCTGATGCTGCGGAACAGAGCCCGTGAAACGCCGGATATTATTATTCAATACTATAAAGATACCACCGGCAAATTCCGGCCAAAAACCTATGGACAGTTTTACGAGGAGGTCGTTTTCTGTACAGGAGGGCTTCTGGAACTGGGAATCCGCCGGGGCGATCGCGTGGGAATCATCTCAGACAACAGGCAGGAATGGATGGTTGCGAGTTTTGGGGTACTGGCCGCAGGCGCGGCCGACGTGCCCAGGGGCGGGGATGTTACGACTCAGGAACTTGTCTTTATCCTTGGCCTTACCGAATGTTCTTTGGTTTTTACGGAGAATCAAAAACAGATTCGCAAGATCCTTGACCGCAAAGCGGAACTTCCCTGCCTGAAAACCCTTGTCACCTTTGACCCGGCGGATGCCGGGACCGAGGCCGGAGCGGCCGCGGCGGGGCTGACTATCCTGTACTTTGCGAGTTTCCTTGCCCTGGGACAAAAGCACGAAGCAATGAAACCGGGCGGCGCGGAAGCGGAGATGGAAAAAGGCAATGCCGAAGAAATCGCCACCATCATTTTTACCTCCGGTACCACCGGTGAACCCAAGGGGGTAATGCTTTCCCACGACAATTTTCTTTGCCAGCTTTCCGCCTTTGATTATGTTTTTGAAATGAAACCCGCCGACATCTGGCTTTCGGTACTTCCGGTCTGGCATGTGTATGAACGCCTCATCGAGTATGTGATCTTCTTCAATAAAAACGGTATTGCCTATTCCAAGCCGATTTCTTCCGCGCTAATGGCGGACTTTCAGGCCATCAGGCCCCAATGGATGGTCAGCGTTCCCCGTGTGTGGGAGGCGGTCATGGAGGCTGTTTACCGGAACGTTAAATCCATGGGCTTTGTCACCAGACAGCTTTTCGATTTTGCGGTTTCCGTGGCGATGATGTATACCTATTTCAGGGATCTTACCTTCGGCCTCCTCCCCAATTTCCACGGCCGCCTGCGTCCCCTGGATTCGGTTCTGGGGTTTTTCCCCTGGCTGCTGCTGCTGCCTGCCCGGGGTATTCTCTCCCTTGCCGCATTCAATCGTTTAAAGCGGGGGTTCGGCGGCCGCTTTAGGGCGGGAATTTCCGGCGGCGGCAGCCTTCCCGCCCGGGTTGATCTTTTCTTCAACGCCGTGGGCCTGCGGCTTCAGGAAGCCTACGGGCTTACCGAAACCGCGCCCATGATTTCAGTCCGGCGTTACAAAAAATCGCGGCGCAGTACCATCGGTCAGGCGCTGCCGAATACCGAAGTACGGATTATCAACAGCCAGGGACGTGTTCTGCCGCCCGGACACAACGGTCTTATCTTCGTGCGCGGCGGTCAGGTGATGAAGGGGTATTACCAAAAACCGGAGGCCACCGCCGCCGTCCTCAGCGCCGAGGGCTGGCTCAACACCGGCGACATCGGTATGCTGAGTCATGACAACGAGCTGCGGATAACCGGCCGCGCCAAGGACACTATCGTGCTGCGCGGCGGCGAAAATGTGGAGCCCGTTCCTATTGAGCACAAGCTGCGGGAAAGCCAGTTTATTGAGCAGTGTATGGTAAGCGGCCAGGATCAGCGTTACCTTGCGGCCCTCATCGTTCCGGTTCAAAACGCGGTCATGGCCTTTGCCGAAGAAAACAGCATCCCCATTGTCGATTACGAGCTTCTTCTCCAGCAGCCGGAGATTAACGAGATCATCGCAAATGAAGTAGCCGATCTGGTGAGCCCCCGCACCGGTTTTAGCCCTTTGAGCGGGTGTTTAAGTTCAGGCTTTTGGCAAAGCCCTTTGAGCAGGGCAGGGAGCTTTCTCCCAAGGGAGAGCTGCTCCGTCACCGTATTGCCGCGCTCCACGCGAAGGAGATTCATGCGCTGTTCAGGTAGAGCCGCCGCGGTTTTGCTTTTGCTTTTGGCGTCGTGCGAAAAGCCGCCCGGCGGCGCGGCGGAATTTGCGGATAACGCCGCCGCGGCGGCCCGAAGCGCAGTCAAAGCCGCGGGCGGCGCGATAAACAGCGCCGCCACTGCCGTTTTCGGAAAAGGCGGCGGAAATCCCGCGGCCGGCGGCGGAAGCGCCGCTTTGCCGGGCGCCGCCGATCCTACCCTGCACCCCGACCGGGACGACGCGCAGCTCCTGCGTATCACCCAGGATGCCCGCGATACCCTGCCGGTTTTTTTTCGGCATTTGCTGCGCCCCGGAAAGGGCGAATCAAACTTCCGCGTTAAGTACCCTTTCAAAGCGGATCCGGGCAGCGGCTTCGGCGCGGAACAGCTCTGGCTTTCCGGCATTAATTTCAGGGACGGCGTTTACTACGGCGTCCTCTCCAACACTCCCTACTATGTCGCTTCAATGAAAAGGGGCGCTGTCGTCTCCTTCAGCGCCGACGAAATTACGGACTGGATGTATACCAGGGACGGAAAAATTATCGGCGGCCTTTCGATTAAATATCTCCTTGAGCAGATACCGGAACATGAACGCGGCGGGGAACAGCGGGCCTTGCTGGAAATGTTTGAATGAGACCGGGTGTCGGGGAATAAGCCGCCGCCCGGAAAACGGCGCGGCGGGTTTCCGGGTTCTACATTTCCACTACAAGATCCCTGATAACCGGCTTGTTCCACAGGGGGGCTACTTCAAATTCCGTTCCGTCGGTGACAAGGGTTTTACAGGCATAGGCGGGTTTACCGTTTATCACCATCAGGCACGAATTGCAGAGCTGGTGTCCGCAGCAGTACTGCCTGAAGGCAAGGCTGGAATCCTGGGTTTCGTAAATCATATTCAGGGCCTGGAGCATGTTTATTTTTTCGTCGGTAAAACTCAGGGAATAATCCTGATAATAGGGTTTTTGATCCTTTTCCGGGGTAAAGCGTAAAATTTTTATTTTCGCGGTCTGCGCTTTGTTTTCCATAAAAAACTCCTTTCTCTAATTCGTCTGTACGGGTTTTGTTCCCGCGGATAAGGCGCCGCCCTGAATTCTGACGGCGGTATGCTCCGCGGTTTCTTTTGCCCTGGGGAAGTCCCTGCGATAATGGAAGCCCCGGGATTCTTCCCGTAAAAGGCCCGCCGTACAGACAACTTTGCCGATTCTGACCAGGCTGCGCGCATCCAGGGCCGCGACAAGGTTAAGATTATAAGCCCTGGCAGCGCCCGGAGAGAGTTCCCCGCACTCGGCTTCCAGCTTGTCCAGTTCTGCCAGAGCTTTGCCGAGCCCTTTCCCGTCTCTTTCGATATAGGCAAAGTTTCCCATAAGTTCCTTTACCGAGTTCCGGATTTTCTGGGGCTCGCAGCCTCCTTTTTTTTCGGTAAGGCTGTTGATAAGGGCCCGCTCTTCCTCGGCCCGTTCCGCCGCCGCGCCAGGAATGGCTTTGCCCTTCTTGCTGTATTCCGCCGCAAACTGCCCGGCCCGGGCGCCAAAGACGATAATTTCAGGCAGGGCGCTTCCGCTTACCCGGCGTCCGCCGTGTACGCCGGCCGATACTTCACCCGCGGCAAAGAGACCCGGAACTCCGGTTTCGCAGCGCTCGTTGATGTGAATGCCTCCCATCGCAAAGAGGGCGCCCAGCCCCACCTGTACCCGCCGCTTGTAGGGAGTGGCTCCGATTTCCCCCAGGTATTTGCCCCGGTAAGCCGCCACCGCGTGCCGCCCCGGCCCCGAAGGCGGTTTTTGATCCGTACAATCCATGTACACCGGCCCCCGGCCTTCGTCGTATTCCTTCCGGATTGACTGGGCGACATGAAAAGAATAGGGGCCCCGTCCCTTGGGAAGAAAAGTTTCCCCCCTGGCGTTTACCATAGGACTCCAGGGCAGACAGCGCATGCTGAGGATCGTTACCGGATCAAAGGGAACCGGGACAATCTGGACCATTTCCATATCCGCCAGATCCGCGCCGGCCTCGGCTGCCGCCAGTTGACCAATACCGGTACTGCCGGTTCTGACGCCAAGCGGTTCCTGCGCGGCCTTTGGATATATTTCACCGTAACTGCCGCTGGCCAGAATTGTCGCCCCGGCGGAGACAAGCGCAATTCCCCCGGTGCGGATGTTGAAAAAAACGCCGCCCGTAACACAGCCGTCGTTTTTCAGGAGGCGCATTAAAAGATAATCTTCCAGAATTTTTACATTGGTCTGTTTGGCAAGGAATTTCCCCATGACAAGGAGCATTTCCTTGCCGGGGATAAAAAGGGAACGGGGAAAACGCATCTCCGGCTCCGCGGGCGTAGGAGGTACATTCCAGTCTACCGCTATTCCGAAGCTTTCCAGCTCCTTTGCCCGTGCCGGAGCTTCTTCCGCGAGTACTTTAGCCAGATTCCGATCGTTCAGGTAATCTCCCGCTTCGATCATATCCTCGGCATGAATTTCAGGCGAATCTCCGGGCCATACGGCGGCATGGTAGCCCCCGTTTGCCGTCGCGGTAAGACCGCCCCTTCCGATAGGCGCCCTGCTTACTATGGTAACGGAAACGCCTGCCCTGGCCGCTTCAACGGCGGCTCTTAACCCTGCTCCACCCGCGCCAATTATCAGCACTTCGGTTTTAAAGGTTTCAAATGTAACGATGTTAGCCATGATTCATAATCTCCTTAGATTCGAAGAAAAATCTGATACCCGCTCACCGGCTCACGGAGGAGCTTCAGAGCGAGGTAGTTCATTCGTGCTGAGGGGTTTGATACCCCGCCCTTCAGGGCGGTTAAAAAGGTATTAAACCCCGAATGCATTACCTCGGGAGAACAACATACCTCGTCCTGAAGGACGAGGTTGTTGATTCTGGTTTCTTCGGAGCTGGTACCATAAAATGGGACATAAATCCCGAAATATGGATAGGAGTATTATAATCCAGGTTGTTTAAAAATTCAACAAAAATTTTAAATGATTGATAAG
>JAISAK010000020.1 GCA_031266695.1 Treponema sp. | reverse complement strand
CGAAAAATAACCGTCTTGAAACCGTGGAAGCCCTGGTGGATGAAAAAACGGATATAGACATATTCATCTCTGAAAAGCTGCCGGACCTGAGCCTTACGGCTTATATACTTTCAGAAACTTTTCCGGAAAGGCGCGTTTGTTTTATATCCGGGTATTTTTCAGCTTTAAAAACGCCTCTTCTGCTTTGCGGAAAAAGAGCCCTTTCCTTTGCCGCCAATTTATCACAATACGTAATACCCCTTGAAACCTCCGCCTCTTTTTCTTCCTTCCTGAAAAACGGCGTACAGACCTGGGAGGAAGCGGCGATAAAGCGGCGGGCGAAGGGCCTTCTTCTTGAAAGGGGAATCCCCTTCAATGAAGAGGCTCTTGCGAATATGGTTATAGGGGGCAATGTCGAAAATATGTCCCTCTTTCTTGAAGCCGGTTTTTCGTCCGATACCCGCGATCGTTACGGGGTGCCGCTGCTCTGCCTGGCTTCCCGGTCGGGAAACTATGAGGCAATAAAAATTCTTTTAAAGGCCGGAGCGAACATCGATCTGCAGGCGGGGGACAGACTCAATACCGCCCTTATTGACAGCACTTCGGGGAAGTGCCGGGAAATAATGAAGGAACTTATTGACGCCGGCGCCGACGTGAATCTTAAAAGCCGCAGCGGACAGTCGGCCCTGATTATAGCGGTCGGCCTTAACGATGAAGAAAGCGTTGAAATGCTGCTTAAGGCGGGAGCCGGCGCGGACGATCCCGACAGCCTTGGCGCCAGTGCCCGTACCTACGCCGGCCTTTTTCAAAACCCTTCGATAGTGAATCTTTTTAAGACCTATGCGCCTCTTGAAAACGGAGGGCGGGCCGGGAATGTCAAAGCAGCCGGAAAACGGAATGAATAAAAAGGATTCGGCCGCGGAACTTTATGAACGTATTAAGGGGGCGAAATACTGCGTAGCCCTTACCGGCGCCGGCGTAAGTACCCTTTCGGGCATACGGGATTTTCGGGGAAAGAACGGACTCTACAACGATATGGACGCGGAAAAAATTTTCGACATCGATTATTTTATGAAGGACCCTTCGTTCTATTACGGCCATGCCGGTTCCTTTATTTATAACATCAACGAGAAGGAAGCCTCCGTAGTGCATATTGTTCTTGGGGAATTGGAAAAGCGGGGACTGCTCAAGGCGCTTATCACCCAAAACATCGATCTGCTGCATCAGAAGGGAGGGAGCAGGCGGGTTATCGAGATACACGGTTCTCCGTCCACGCATTACTGTCTGCGCTGCGCCGGGGTACGGATGAATTTTGACGACGCCGCGGCCCTTGTGCGCGCCGGGGAAATTCCCAAATGCCCGAAGTGCGGCAGGGCCTTAAAACCGGCGATCACTTTTTTTGGCGAGAGCCTTCCTTCCAAGGCCCTGCGTGACGCGGTTGAAGAATCCCAGAAGGCGGATTTAATGCTGGTTCTGGGTACCAGCCTTACCGTGTATCCCGCCGCGTCTATGCCGGACTATACACTGCGCAACGGCGGGCAGGTGGTTATCGTTAATAATATGCCTACCCCTCTGGATGGAAGGGCCGCGATGTGTTTTGAAGATCTGGAAGAAGTTTTTGAATCCTTGCAACGCCGGCTTTCATAAATTATGATTAATAGAGAAAGTATATGATAATAGAGAAAGTATTCGGAAATTCCGGGGAGGATTATAATGAAAAAAACAGTTTTCTGCGTACTGCTGCTTGCCGTGTTCCTGGTTTCAATGCCAAAGGCAGAAGCCCAGACCCAGTCCCTTAAAGGCATAAGCCTTAACGGATCTACGGGGCTTTATTCGATTCCCTCGGGCCGCATCGGCTGGGAACGCAGCAGCGATCTCGGCCTTGACTTTGGTTACCATGCCATTATTAATGGCGACGGCACGGCGCATGTTCCCACCGCGACGATAAGCCTTTTCAAGTGGGTTGAAATTTCCACGGCCTTTGATATTCAGCCGGACGATGATTACCGGTATTGGGATGAAAATGTATCAAAAAAACGTACCGCAAAAAACGATGATCTTCTTTTCGGCTTTAAGGTTCAGCTTCCCACCAACACAAAAAACCCAAGCAATCCCGCCGTTGCGCTGGGAACGAATATCCAGCTCATTAATTTTACCGATAACGATAATCACGCGTATGCCCCGGAAAATTTTGTTTACACGGTGTTTCAATTCTATGCCGCCGCAACCTATGCGGGAACCTTCTTTACCATGCCCGCCGAAACCACGGTGGTTGTGGGAAAGACACTTTACGCCGACGCCGAAAACAACAGCGATATAGATTTCGGCATGGGCTTTGATCTTATACTGCTGCCCGACGTATTTCAGAGTTTTGTCCACTGGATCATTGACTTTGCCAACTTTGATTACAGCGACAACTCCTGGCCGAACAAGCTTGCCCGGGGATCGGGGCCGCCCTGGTACCGCGGCATCCTTAACACCGGCATCCGGCTTGATCTTGCGAATATTCCGGCCCTGAGTAAATTCAAATTTGTCGTGGATGTTGTTTTCAACGATCTCTTTGATGACGACAACCGATCCTTTACCGTCGGCGCGGTTTTCGGCATCCCCATCCTGTAGGACGGAAGCAGCGGGGCCGCCCTTTTTCGCGGGCGGTTCCCCTGCTTGAGTTCCGGCCTTCCCTAAACCTGATATTCCCTGAAAACCGTTTCAAGAGCCTCGTCTACACATTTGCGGATATCCCGGGAAAACTGGTGCATGGCGGACCGGTACTCTGTCGAGGTATCCTTTTCCAGCCTGAAAAGCATGGAAACCGGCACATCAAGGGCCTTGGCAAGATTGGCAAGCGTATCGGGATAGGGCCACTTGTTCCCCCGCTCAATGTCGCTGAGAAAGGTAAGGGAAATATTTGCCTTTTCCGCTAAATCGGCCTGGGAAAACTTCCGAAGAAGCCTGTATAACTTGAGATTTTTCCCCAGCGCCTCCCGTAATTCATCGCCCCCCATTATTAATCCCTTGGCTAAAATATTGACATCTATCAGCGTTAGTTACAAACATTTAATTGATTGCATAAAACAAATCCATTAGATTGGCAGGTAATTCTATCCGGGGTTCGCCGTCTTGTTATTGTAGGATTTTTTGAATTCGTCGTTTCTTTTATTGACTAAATCCAATAGATTGTGTAATTTAATGCTATTGAATTTATATTTCGCCTGTTTACGGGTGGAATACACAAAATTAGGAGGGAGTCATGAAAAAATCGACTCTTTTATCGATTTCTATAGCACTCATAGCCGCCGCGTTTATGCTGGCAGGCTGTGAACAGCCGGCGACGACGTTTGAGGCTGATCCGACAACGTCGATCGAAAGACCTGTTTTAGAGGCTGAAACCCTGCCCGGGGCCGTACTTCTCTCCTGGGGCCCGGTTGCCGACGCACAGAGCTTCAAACTCTACCGGAAAGCCGAGGCCGACAGTCTGCCGATTCTTCTTGCGACACCAACTGCCGCGGGTTATTACATCGACAGGGTGGATTTCACCAATACCCTGAAAGACGAAGGTTCCTACACCTATACCCTGGAAACAGTGGCGAGGGGTAATTCTCCGCTGACGAGCACCCTTTCGGACCCCAAAACCGTGACGGCTGATATCCCCGCCCGGACTCCGACAATAGTTACGGCCCCCGCCGCGAGTGCCGTTACGCTTACGCCCTATGTTACCGGTGTTACCGGCGCTTCAAACCCCGATATGCTGGAAGTGTACTGGGCAACGGAAAAAGCGCAACTGCCCCTCTCTTACCTGGTTGAGTATATCTACGCCGACGGGCAGACC
>JAISAK010000011.1 GCA_031266695.1 Treponema sp. | reverse complement strand
CGTCGTCCATGCCGGAAACAGGAGGCCAGGGACTCTTGATTATTATCGGGGTGCCGGCCGGAAGGTTCTCTACCCTTTTGCGGTCGGAATGCCGCTTGATCTGCACAACAATAAAATCCGCAAGGGCAATGGCGCCGCACAAGCCGGCCGCAATCGCCATAGTCATCTCCTGTTCCTTGTTTGACATATTTACCGCCCCCGCGGACTTGAGCGGCCAGGGAGCGTAACGCCGGCCTTCGTCGCTCCAGCTCATACCGTTGCTGGCCCAGCGCTGGGTATCCATGGCGAAGGTCGCCGTGAACATGGCAAAGGGGAAAGAACCAAAGGCGACAATTTCAAAACGGCGCAGATCTTTAACCCATTGGGGAAAAGTGGATGTATCAAAAGCCACCGATTTAAGAACCGTATCGGGAACGGAGCTTGTCTGCCCCCGGGCGGAAAAAACAGGAAGAAAAAAAACAAGGAGGATACATAAAATCCGCCGCCGCCTTCCGCGATTTTTCATGGAAGGCGCTCTCCAAAAATCGCGGTTCCTATGCGAAGCAGCGTTGAACCTTCCTCGATCGCTGTCTCAAAATCATTGCTCATTCCCATAGAGATACAGGCCCAGCTCGTCCTGCCGTCCGAAGGAAAACGCTTTTCCAACTCCCGCTGCGCCGTCTTAAGCTGCCTGAAGGAAGAACGTATAAGCCCCCGGTCTTGGGTAAAAGGCGCCATTGTCATAAGCCCCCGGACGGAAAGACAGGGGTAAGCAAGGATCAGATCAAGGGCCCGGTAAAGATCTTCAAGGCCGGGAAAACCGCTTTTGGATTCCTCGCCGGTATGAAGCTCCAGCAAAAGCTCAAGGGGCCTTTCGGGTTTTTCGCGATGTTTTCCCAGTTCCCGAATCAGATCGTCCCTGTCCACGGACTGGATACAGTCAAAGAGGGAAAAAGCCGCTTTCACCTTGTTCCGCTGCAGGGTGCCAATCATGTGAAGCGCGAAGCCCGGATGAGTTTCCCTGAACCCTGAAAATTTTTCCGCCCCTTCCTGAACCCGGCTTTCACCAAAACAGCGAATTCCTCCCCGCCACGCTTCCTCGACCGCTTCCCGGCCGTGAAATTTCGACACCCCCAGGAGGGTAATTTCTTCCCTTTTTCTGCCGGAAGCTTCGCAGGCTCTTTGAATTTTTTCCTCTGTTCTTTCGATATTTCCGGTAACGGACATTGAACTCTCACGAACCTTCGAATGAACCTAATATTCTCATGTTTTCGAGGTTCTTTGCAAGAGCCAGAAAGTCATCGAGGCCAAGGTTCTCGGCGCGCTCGTCCCCTTTCAGGCCGCTTGCCCCGAGAAGTTCCGCGCAGACCTCGCCGGCATCCCGGCCCGCGCCGGCAATGAAACTGCGCAGGTTGTTCTTTATCATTTTACGGCGGGAAGAAAAAAGCCCCCGTACCAGGGGATAAAAACAGGGCGGATAGGTATTCGCGTCGACGCCGGCGCGGAGATCGAGCGCAAGACCCCTGGAATCGACCTTGGGGCGGGGATAAAAGCAGGCGCCCCGTATAAGCATAAGGGGCCGTACCGTATACACCGAAGAACAAAGCACCGAAAAAGAAGAATAGTCCGAAGATCCGGGGCGGGCGGCCGCGCGGAGGGCTACTTCGTTCTGAACCGTAAGCACCATACGCCTGAAGAAACGGCCTTTTTCGATTAGATCCGCCAAAAGAGCGGCCGCGATATTGTAGGGAAGGTTCCCCAACAAAAGGGGCGCCGCCCGGGCGGAGGATGCAGAGGACGCGGAGGGCCAGGTTTTCATCACGTCCCCTTCAACAAGGGTAAAATCCTTGTCGTCCCGAAAAAGAATCTTAAGCGCCCTTACGAAACCCGGATCGATTTCAAAGGCACGTACCCCAAAGCCTCTGTCAAGGAGAAGCCGGGTCATTGCCCCAAGACCGGGGCCAATCTCCCAGACTTCCTCCCGCCGGCCGGAGGAGGGGCCTTCCTCCTCCAGGGCTTCCACCAGCCTCAGCCTGATATCCCCGTTTACCAGAAAATTCTGACCGAATTTTTTCCGCATGCCAAGGCCCTCTTTGTCAAGAAAGGCCTTCACGGCGGAAACGGAATTGTAATTGATCGTCATCCCTTTTTCAGGCAAAGGAAAGCAGCCTTTTTCTTTTTATACGGAGCTTGACGGCAAGGCCCATGATAAAAACCGCCAGAGCCAGCGAAAGGAGCGTAACAGGAACAAGCGGCGTCTTTGAAAAACCGGGCGCGCGCGCCGCAAGGCTTACAATCTTTTCCATAAGGCTGTAGAGCAGCGAAAGAGGAGGCGAAAGAAAACCGGACAGGGCGGGCGAAAATAAATCCAAAAAAAGCCAGGCAAGGGAACCGATCATAAAAAGGCTTGTAAGCGGAACCACCGCAAGACCGGTGATTATGCCGATGGGCCTAAGGCTTCCGAAAAAATAAACCGTAACCGGGGCCGTAACAAGAAAGGCCCCCACAGAGGCCGAAAGAGGCTTTAAAACACCCTCGGGTATTTTTCCGGGGAAGGCGTCGCATAAAGCCTCTCCTACACTGAGGATGCCCGCCAGAGCCAAATAGGAGAGGATAAAGGAAATAGAGCCCCCTTCCCGGGGGGAAAATACAAGCTGGATAAGAAAGGCCAGGGACAAAAGGGAAAAAGGTTTCCGCGGCAAAGTTCCCACTATTGCCAGAACGGCAAGCAGGTACATCAAAACAGCCCGGTTGAGGCTGGGAAGGGAACCGACAAGAAAGCAGTACAGCAGAACCAGACAGGCCCCGGCAAGGGCGGAAAATTTCAGGCCCAGCGGTTTTTTGAGCAGGAAGGAGATAAGCGCGGCAAGCACCGCGAGGTGCATTCCCGAAAGGGCCAGCACATAGGAACAACCCGCGTCCCGGTAAAGCGCGGCAAGGCCGGAATCGAGGTTGTCCCGGATACCCAAAAGCAGAGCGAGGGAAAGCCCCCCCCAGCCCCCGCGAAGGGGCCTGCCGAACAGCGAAAATTCCGGCGAAGCGCGGGTAAAACGGCCGGTCAGACTCAGCCGCAGGCCTGTCCTGAAACGTTCCAGCGCGGAGGCGGGTTTTACGATATGCAGGGATTCGGCGATGAAAAAGCCGCCGCCCGCGTTTGCCGGGCCCTCTTTGTCCTTGTATCCGGCAAGTCTGCCTTCCACAAAGATCGAAGTTCCCCGGCCGAATTCCCTCAGCCTTCCGCCCGCTTCCGCGGGGAAATATACGGGAACACTTCCTTTGGCGGATACCCTTGTTTCCCGGTCTCCAAGGCTTTCCCGCAGGGAAAGCACGGCCCCCGCCCTTCCGCCTGTTAGCAGCCTCGGATCTTCCAGAAGCACCCCGCTTAAGCCCCGCACCGATTCGGGGGGAAGGCCGTAACTGTTTTCCCGCGGAATTGTCCCGCCCGCGCCCAGACCCAGCGCGAGGCCCGCGGAAAAGGCGGCGATATGAAAACCGGCAAGACCGGCAAAACGGCGTCCGGTTCCGGCCGGTAAAACGGAGAGGGGCAGCATATTCAGGGACCGGAAAAAACACAGCGCCGGAACAGGCAGAAATTGAACAAAAAGGACGGCCCCCGGGCCCAGAAAACCGGAACGATACAAAAAGGCAAGGCCGTAAAAAGCTGCCGCGCAGCCCAGGGCCGCGCTTAAAAGCGGAGTAAGTTTAAACCTTTTTACCATTTCAGATGAGTCAGGGCCTCCTTTGCCGCAGCCTGTATGTGATCGGGGTAGGGTAAATATGAAATATACAAAAGCTGATCAAAGGCGGACTTGTCGCCGATTATTCCCACAGCCTTTATCACCGCAAGAACAAGGGCCTCGTCATAGATTCCGCCTTTTTCGGTCCGGGCGTTGGTAAATCCCAACTGCAAAACCAGGGCCTGGGCGGCCTCGGCGCTTTCCATAACGCTCAGGCAGTCGATTGCCTCTATGAAACGTTCCCGCGGAACCTTGCCATTTTGAAAATCCGTCTGAACCCGGTAAAAATGTCTGACCGCGAGGGCGCTCCCCTGGGTCCACCGGAGCCGGGTAAAGGCATCCGCGGCGATATAACGTAATTCCGCAAGATCCCTGTCCTCGCCGGGGCTTGCCGGGGAAAGATTCAGCCCCTGTTCAAGGGCGGCCTCGGCCAGTTGGCCCTGTTCCGCGGGGCTGAAACGGTTATTGGTAACGCCGATTTTAAGGGCCGCAAGTTTGTCCGCAGCCGGATTTCCGCGAATCAGATCGACAAGAAAGTATTTGTAATCGTCGGGCAGGAGATTAAGGGATTCCAGCGCCAGCCGGCTTATGTTGTTCGGATAGGAAGCGGTAAAGGCGGAAAAAAGCGCCGAAAAAGAAGAAGTGTCTCCCAACTGACCAAGAGCGCTTACGCAGGCCGATACGGAAGGATAATCCGGGTTTGCCCCGTCACGGAAAAGCCGATTCTGCCCCGCAAGGTACTGGTTGAGGTTTCCGATAATCCGGATATTTCTCTTCCCGAGAACGGCAAGGGCCTTCAAAACCGACACGCGGGTTAAGGAATCCGGGTAGGCCTGAAAAATCTGCCAAAGGGTATCGGCGCTTGCCTTGTATCCGGAATCCCCCGCGCCCCGGGCGGCAACACCGATAAGGGCTATCATTTCGGGATCGTCCCGCAGAATTTCAGCGTTCCCAAGCGCGAAAGTCAGGGCAAATTCGTAGAGCGGGCCGATAAACTCCTTTGCCTCCTCGTCGGTGGCCGCGTCCCTGAGGATATTCGCCTTCATGGAAAGATTTGCCCGGATAAAATTCTGCTGGTAGGAATTGAGGATGGGCGCCTGGGAGAAAAGCGGATTAGTAAAGGCAAAAAATACCAGAAGGAAAAGAAAAGGGGGGAAAGCCCGTCCGGCTCCGCGTCTATCCATGCCGTTTAATCCTTTGTACCCGGCTCAGCCGGCGCCGCCCTGCCCGATTATTTCTTCGGATTCATCGTCAAGCAGGCGGAAGGGAAGCTCTTCCTCGTCCTCGTCCGGGAGCATGCCGAAGACTTCGCCGAGAATATGATTCCTTGTTTCCGCGGAAAGAGGATCGGCCTCTATGTGCAAAGTAGAGCGGTTGATATCTTCCTTAAACTCAACGAAACGCACCGTACCGCTCATGCTGACCGCGATATTGTCCAGGGCAAACTGTATCTTGACCCGCAGCCCCGCGTTAGCTTTTCCCCCGACGGTAATCGCACAGCCGGAATCCGAAAGATCCTCTATAAAGCATTTAAGCCCCGGGGCTGTCTCGATTTTTCCCGGTATGTCGTCATCCTTCACGAGGTAGAGGAAGGCCGCTCTATGGCACTTGATCCTGATAGATTTGCGTTTCTGGGTTCTGAAAAGCGAATCCGCGTGTGAAATTTTTAGGGATGAAATACCCTTGGAAAATACTTCGTCCTCCACGGCGGAGTCAAACACATAGCCCGCGTCGTCTTCGCGCCAAAAATAAACCGAAATTTTCTGGCCGTTCCAGGTTACCCCGTCGGTGATTTTGGAATTTACCGGCCGGGAAATGGTAAGGTACTGGCTGATGTTCTTTACCACCTGGGATCTGAACACCCCGGTGCCGCTTAACAAAATCCGCAGGGGCTGGCCTTCGTTTACCTGCCGCGAATTGGAAATTCCGTTTTTAATCCGGGGCTTTTCCATCTCGATTTTTTTTCGGTAATCATAAAGCTTTGAAAGGAAGTCCTGGCTTCCCGATTCCTCAACCTCGCCGGACATTCTTAAATTTTTTACCAGTGAACGTATGCAAAGATCAAGCTGATTCTGGGACCAAAAAAGAGAGTTCGGTTCTTCAATATTGCATTTGACGGCCAGACGCCTTAAAAGTTCTATCTCCTTAAAAGAAAAACCGGCGTCCTTTCCTTTCGCGAAAAACTGTATCCAGGATCCGGACTTTTCCTTTTTGGACCGGGAAAGAAATAATACCGCGACTCCCAGCGCCGCTGCGACTACAGCAAGTGTGAACAAGGGCTGACCTCAATTCCCAAATATTCTAAGGTACTGTATAATGGGAACCTCAAAACCCCTGTTGGGTTCAGAGGGTTTTCCTGACAATAATTATACCGAATTCCGTAACCCCTGTCAAAAGGAGCGCCATTGGACATATACTTTGAACCCCTCATCCTTTATGTTGTTCTCTTCCTCTCCAATTCCACGGGGCAGCCGGCCGCCGGTAATTCTACTACATTTTCGGCAATTAATGAACTTATCAGGATAATTCTCTATAATATTCCTTCCCTTGCCCTTAT
>JAISAK010000367.1 GCA_031266695.1 Treponema sp. | reverse complement strand
GTATCCCCGCTCTCATGTCTTATTATGATATGCTTTTTTGTAATATTAAATTGCTGTTCAGGTTCCCGGATACCCTTTTGGGGAGCCGCGAATTTTCCCCTTGTTTAAAAGAGCCTCTGGGTTTATACTGTAAAAAGGAGATTATCGTGAAAAAGTATGTCTGCGATGTGTGCGGCTATGTGTATGACCCCGCCGAGGGCGATTCCATGAACGGCGTAAAGCCGGGAACCGGCTTTGAGGATCTTCCCGCCGACTGGACCTGCCCCGCCTGCGGCGTCGGCAAGGATTCCTTTTCTCCCGCTTCCTGAGAATTATGCTTCCCCGCGAGGATTTTGTTTTTACCATCGGTTACGACGGCCCCGTCGCGGTAGTCGACAGGCAGGCTAAAAAGCGTTACGGCGCTTTATCGGCCCGGGAATTGGCGGAAAAGGGCCTGTTCCGGGCGGCCTATTCCTCGGCGGTGTATTCCGGGAACCCGGAAGAAATGCGGGCCGTAATAGAGATTTATAACAGAATTTCCGGGGTTTCCCTTCCCCCCGATTATCCCCTGGACAGGCTTTTCGGGGTCTTTCCGGTGGACGCCAGACACTCAATAGCCCTGTAAACGGGCTTGTATAGAATCCTTCCTTTATGATATCCTGAAAGACAAGATTTTCATATTTTATTTTAAGGATGTTATTTATGTATTCATTTGTTTTTCCCTTGTTGATGGCAGGCCAGCAGTCCGCGGCCGATGCTCCCGCCGGGCCCCAGAGTTTTATTACCAGCTTAATTCCCTTCGCGGCGATTATCGCTATTTTCTACTTTCTGATAATCCGGCCCCAGAGCAGAAAACAGAAGGAAACCCGGAAGATGCTTTCCGCTCTCAAAAAGGGCGACAGGATCGTAACCATCGGGGGAATCCACGGAACCATTCAGAGCGTAAAGGAGTCTTCCGTTATCGCCAGGGTCGACGACAGTACCAAAATCGAATTCAGCCGCAGCGCGATCGCTTCGGTTCTAACGGCGGCCAGGGAAGAAAGGGAAGAGAAAACCGAAAAGATCGAAGAAAAGAAGGCTGATGAAGCTTCCGGCGCGTCGTCCGAAAGCGGTGGAACTGCCGAAGAAAGTAAATGAACCGCCCCGCCGCAGGCCGGGTATTAGATTCCCCTCGAATAATCGTTCAAATATCGGAGCAAAGACATGAGTAAACGATACCGGTTTATCATTATTCTTTTGGTAATGGTGATATGTTTTGTATTTCTCTGGCCTACTATACACTGGTATTTCCTTACCCCCAAAGACGCGCAGGCCCGGGCTCTGGAATCCCGCGAGCAGATAAAGCTTGAAACGTCGCGGAACGCCCAGGCGGATCTGCAGGAGCTTATCACCCTTGCCGGATCGGGCGGCGATGTACCCGAGGGGCTTTCCTTTTTGATTTCCGCGGCGAAAAAAACCTACAAGACCGCGGGACAGGCCGCCCCCGCCGGGTGGGATGCCAGGACAACGCTCTCCGCCTTTTCCAGCCGGAGGGAGGCCCTGGACGCCATTGAGACCAAATACCGGGATGATGTTTTCGCCCTCAAGGATCTGCAAAAGAACGCGGTTCAGCTCGGCCTCGATCTTTCGGGGGGTATGTCCATAGTGCTGCAGGCCGACATGAACGCCCTCCAGGAACGGCTTGGCCGTTCCCTTGCCGAGGAGGACAGAACCGACGCGGTGGACCGCGCCCTTGAAGTTCTCAACAGCCGCATCGACCGGTTCGGCCTGACCGAGCCTGTTATCCGGCGGCAGGGGACGGATCAGATTTACGTGGAAATTCCCGGCGCCGCCGACCCGGAGCGGATTAATTCAATCATTATGGGCCGGGGCAGCCTTGCCTTCCACATGGTCGACGCGGAAGCAACCGAGACTTTCAACGCCTATTACAGGCAGAATCCCGCGACAACCTTTGACGGCGAAGGTAATCTTCTTGATCCCACCATTGTTCCCGCCGACGTTATGATACGCGGCGTGTATATCAAGGATCGCTACGGCCTTGACGAGCAGGCAAGAAATTCCGACGGCAATTTCCAGTACGCGGCCGTAAAAAAGGAAGTCGGCCTTGACGGAAACCACATCCGGAGCGCCCTTGTGGAACGGAACAACCTGGACGGCAAGCCGGAAGTAACCTTTATGCTGGACAGCGAAGGGGGCGAAATTTTTTACCGGCTTACCTCCTCCAATGTGGGAAAGCCCCTGGCAATCGTCCTTGACGACAGGATCAAATCCCAGGCTACCATCCAGACCGCCATCCGCGACGCGGTGCGCCTAACGGGGTTCGGCATGGATGAGGCGAACAATATCGCCCTTACCCTGAGGACGGCGGCCCTTCCCGTTACGCTTGAGGTTTTGAACCAGCAGAGCGTCGGAGCCTCTATGGGCGAGGATACGATCCGCCAGGGGCTCTATGCCCTGCTCGGCGGCATTGTGGTGGTCCTTGTCTTTATGCTGGTGTTTTACAGGGCGGCGGGGATCAACGCGGTTGTCGCCCAGATCCTCAACTTCTACATCATGTTCAGTATTCTTTCGGCCTTTAACTTTACCCTTACCCTGCCCAGCATTGCGGGTTTTATACTTACCATCGGCATGGCGGTTGACGCCAATGTTATCATCTTTGAACGAATGAAGGAAGAATTACGCCTTGGCAAGGGGCGCAAGGCGGTTGTCGACGCGGGCTTCGACAAGGCTTTCTGGGCCATTATGGATTCCAACATCACTACCTTTATCGCGGCCCTTTTCCTGTCCCAGCTTGGTTCCGGCCCTATTCAGGGTTTTGCGGTAAGCCTTGCCATTGGGGTATTTTCTTCGGTCTTTACCAGCCTTTTCGTGTCCCGGCTTATCTTTGACTTCGGTACCGATGTGCTGCACAGCAAAAAAGTGTCCGTCGGCTGGTTCTCCCGGCAGGATCGCGGCGAAATTTCCAGGGGGCTTGTTAAATGAAAAGGGTCCTTCGTTTTTCAAAATTTTTCCTTCCTTCCGCGATACTCTCCGCTGTTCTTGCGGTGGGCGGCATTGTCGGCTATATCGTTCTTGGCGGTTTTAACCTCGGCGTTGACTTTCAGGCCGGCCTTATCCAGGAAGTACAATTCGCCCCCACCGCTTTCAGCCTTACCTGGGCGGGCAGGGGAAACGCCGCCCTTTCCTTTGACCGCGGGGGTCTCTACGTCGTTGTTTCCGGAGCCGGCGTTGAGGGAAGGACTTATTCCTTCTCTCTTTCCGAATACAACACCGTCGGTTCCCTGGTCCAGGCTTTCAATTCCCAGGTTGAAGGTTTAAACGCCCGGACCAATGCCCCCGGTGGGGTTAGTTCCCAGTGGCTGGTTCACAGCGCCCAGGAGAATCCCCAGCTTTCTTCCGTTCCCTATGTGGTGCATTATCTTAATCCCCAAAGCGAGGAAATTCCCATCCGCGAAGTCCGCGAAGCCCTGGCCGTTCTTCCCCAGACCGCGTCGGTACAGAATCTGGGCCAGCCTTCGGACAGGCATTTTATGATCCGCCTTGAGGACGAGGAAATCGAAGGCGGCGAGGGGATACCGGCGGAAAAAATAATCGCCGCTCTGGAAACGTACTTTGGCAGCGGGGAAGTAGCGGTGCTTCGTTCCGACTATGTGGGATCGCGCTTTTCAAAGAACCTTTCGGACCAGGCGGGTATTCTTTTGGGCCTTACCCTTCTTATCATCCTGATCTACGCTTCCATACGGTTCAAGCCCCAGTACGCCATCGGCGCGGTGATTGCCATCGTTCACGACGCGCTTATTATTGTCGCCTTTGTTACTTTAACAAGAATGGAATTTAACACCAGTACCATCGCGGCCATTCTGACGATACTTGGTTATTCGATTAACGATACCATCGTTATTTTTGACCGTATTCGGGAAACCCGGCGAATCTATCCGGACGCCGGCTTTGTGGATGTCCTTGATCGTTCCCTGACCGAAACCCTGAGCCGTACAATTATTACCACTCTTACCACCATGCTGGCGGTTGTGTCGCTCTATATTTTTACTTCCGGTTCAATGAAAGATTTTGCCCTTGCCCTTCTTGTGGGCATGGTGTCCGGCGTGTACTCGACGATTTTTATAGCGTCGGGGTTTGTGAATCTCTGGGAATCGCACAAGATTAAGAAGGAAAAGCAAAAGCTTTTCGCCGCGGTTCCGGCCAAAACCTAGAAGTTTGTTGCGTTAAATGACAGGCTTTAGAATTTTACCGCGAAGTCGAAGAAGTCGAA
>JAISAK010000366.1 GCA_031266695.1 Treponema sp. | reverse complement strand
CCTTCGGCGCTATGACCCCCCCCGATGTTGACAACCTCGTTGCCGCGGGGCGCTGTATAGACGCGGAGTTGATCGCCCTTTCCAGCGTGCGGGTTATGGGGCCCTGTATGGCTATGGGAATGGCCGCCGCGCACGCAATGGATCTTGCCGGCGGCGGCAGTGTCCACAACCTGGAAATAAAGACGCTTCAGGAAAGAATAAAGGACAACCTGTATCGCCGCGATGAACTGGATGAGGCCGGCGTCAGAAAAAGTTTTTGATGCGCCCGCAGCGGAGACTTTCTGCGGGAATTTAATTGGGAGTATAAAATGAAGCTTAAGAAAGATGAGATTGAAATGCTTGAAGGAAAACGGGGTCTTGCCGTTCAACGGGCTATGGAATTTATGGTCAAGTACGGCGAAGTCCTCAACGCCGAAGAATTTGTGGATACCCAAAACGTATGCGGTACTATCAGTAATACGACTCCCTTCCTTGACACGCTGTTGGACAAGTTTGAAAGTTTTGAACATCTGGTAAGCGAGCTTAATTACAATTGTTCCGACGTCAAGGATATTCCCCGTATGAATATTTTTTCCTGCCAGCTTGAACACGGGCTTGATCCTGATACCTGGGAAAAGCAATACGTCCGAAAAAGTAAATTCGAAATAAACGCAAAGGATGAAGACCTTTCACGCCGGATGAACCTTAACCTTATCTGTACCTGTTCTCCTTATCTTGTCGGCAATCTGCCGGTTTTCGGAGAACATTGCGTCTGGATGGAATCTTCCGCCGTCGCCTATATTAATACCGCGATAGGCGCGCGAACCAACTGCGAGGGCCGGGAAAGCTCGAACTGTTCAATGCTGACCGGCAAGACGCCTTATTGGGGTCTGCATGTTCCGGAAAATCGTTACGGTCATTATTATGTCGAGGTGCAGTACCCTATCGAATCCGTCCGCGACTGGGGCTTGCTTGGGTATTACGGCGGCCTGATTGCGGGGGAAAAAATTCCCGTCTTTGACGGAATTAAAGCAAAACCCACAATGGAATGTTACAAACACGCGGGGGCGGCCGGCGCGTCTTCCGGAGGAACCGAGATGATGCATGTTGTCGGACATAGCCCGGAGGCCCGGACTCTGGAAGAAGCCCTGGGGGGAAGAAAGCCGGCTGAAAAAAGGGTTCTTGACAGGGCGGAAATGAAGCGCTGTTACGATCTGCTTAACACGGCGACAAGCGGGAACGTGGATTTTATCATGCTCGGCTGCCCGCATTACTCGCTCAGGCAGCTTTGGGAAGCGGCTTTGATGCTGGACGGAAAAAAGATCAGTCCCAATGTTGAGCTGTGGATATTCATTCCCCGGGCCCTCAGGGAAGTATCCGACCGCATGGGCTATACAGAAATTATTGAGGCTTCGGGCGCTGTCCTTATGGCCGACACCTGTCCCGCCCTTGGGCGGACAAAGCCGCCTGAGGCAAAAACCATAGCAACCGATTCGGCAAAACAATCGCATTATATGCCGGGCATTTTTGGCGCCGCCGCTTATTTTGGCACAACCCAGGAATGTGTCAACGCGGCGATCTCCGGTAAATGGGAGGGTACATTCTGATGGATAAAATAATTATAAAGGGCAGAGGAGTTATCGGCGGGTGTACGGAGGGCGAAGCCCTGGTTTCCCATGACGCGATTTCCGGGTGGGGCGGCATCAATTGCCTGACCGGAGAAGTTACGGAGATGCGCCACGAGCTTTACAAAAAAAGCTTCGGCGGCAAGGTGCTTGTATTTCCGGGCGCAAAGGGTTCTTCCGGCTGGTCAATTCATTTTCATTTTTGCCGGCTTTTGGGAACCGCCCCCCTGGCGGTTGTCTATAATGTTACCACCGCGAAAATGGCCGCGGGAGCCGTTGTTATGAAGGTTCCCGCCGTTACCGATCTGGAACGGGACCCTCTGGAAATAATTGAAACGGGGGATTGGGTAAAAGTTGACGGCGATAAGGGAATCGTAGAGGTGACAAAGAAAAAATAATCGTATACATTGTGAAATGTTATGAATAAAAAAGTGACCAGCCGTACGCTCAAGGCGCTGGAGACCAGAAAAAATATTCTTGAGTGCGGCATACGACTGATAGGAGAAAAGGGGATTGACAAAGTATCCATAGAAGAAATAGCCAAAGCGGCGGGCGTTTCGGTGGGGACTTTTTATTACTATTATCCTTCAAAAAAAGAATTGCTCCAGGGTATGCCCTGGCGGATTGATAAATATTTTGAGCAGGAAGTAGTAGAAAAACTAACCGCCGAAAGCTGCGCCGAAAATATAAAAACTTTTTTCTATTATTACGCCAGGCATACAAAGATGCACGGCTGGCAGATCATTAAAAACCTCTTTATTACCGACACCGCCTTTGTAATATCCGACAAGCGTTACCTTCAGCTTGTCCTTCTTGATCTTGTAAACAAGGGCCAGAACAGCGGCGAAGTAAGCTGCGGCCTTTCGGCCAAACAGATAATGCGTTTGATGCTGATAGCCGCCCACGGGGTAGTTCTGGACTGGGCTATGGTCAGGGGGAAAAGCAACGTTTTTACCGATATGCAGGAAGTAACGGGGCGGCTTTTTAATTCATTCCTGGTATAATAGAGTACGCTGGGACTGTGAAGGAAAATAATGTGAAGACAAATAATCGGATAAAAGAAGCTGTTCAAAGGCATTTTGACAAGGCAAAGGAGCTTTGCGCCGCCCTTGCTTCCCACCCGGAAATTTCCGCCGAAGAATATGAATCTTCCGCGAAGTTTGCCGATACCCTGAAGGCCGCGGGGTATCGCCTTGAGTATCCTTACTGCGGAATGAAAACCGCCTTCCGGGCAACTCTGGAGAACGGCGAAGGCCCGGCAGTGGCGGTCCTTGCGGAATACGACGCCCTTCCCGGCATCGGTCACGGCTGCGGACATAATCTGCACGGCTCCCTTTCGGTGCTGACGGGGCTTGCCCTTGCGGAACTGAAGGATCTCTTCAGGGGAACGATCCATGTAATCGGTACGCCCGACGAAGAAGTTTCCGGCGGGAAAATAGCAATGGCGGACAAGGGAGTTTTTGACGATCTTGCCCTCGCGGTGATGATACACAGCTGCGCCGGCGGTTTTTGCCAGGCCGACATGGACGCCCTGAGCCTTCGCAGCTATACCGCGGCCTTTTCCGGCCAAACCGCCCACGTCGCGGCGTCTCCCTGGAAGGGAAGATCTGCCCTGGCCGCGGCGCGGAAATTCCTTGACCTTATAGACGCCCGCAGGGAGTGTTTTACCCCGGATGTCAAGGTTAACGCAATCTTTACCAACGGGGGAGATGCGGTGAATGTTATCCCCGCCCGCGCGGAAGTGCGCATTGAATTTCGTACCGACGCAATGGCAAAACTTGTCGCGGTTGACGATATGATCAAAAAGTGCGCCCGGGGGGCAGCCCTGGCTATGGACTGCGAGGAAAACCTGCGGCTCAACTACAACGACTTTGCGGATATGGTGAGGCTTGCTTCGCTGGAAGACGAGGTGGGGCGGATTTTTACATCCCTTGGACTCAAAATGGAGCCGATCAGCCCTCCCATCGGTTCAACCGATATGGGAAATGTAAGTTACCGCTGCCCCGCGATTCAGCCCCTGCTCTCGATAAGCGGCGACCCCCTGGCCCTGCATACCAAGGAATTTGCCGAAGCCACCTGCCGGCAGGAAGCCTGGGAATCCATGTCCCTGGGAGCGGAAGCCCTGGCGATTCTTGTCCTGGAAGTTTTTAACGATGAAGGTTTCAGGCGGAAAATCGGGGAAGAATTCCAAAAACGCCGGGATTTGAAAATGGGGCGCCTTTAGGGGTTTGAAACGGGCCCCGGCCCGGCGCCGGTGGCGTACCCTTCGGCGGCCGGATATTGCGGAAACCCGGCGCCGGTTTCGTTTGAAACCCTTTCCCTTGCCGCGTTTTTTTCTTTTTTTGCTGGTTTTTTAAGAGCCGTTCCTGTATAATGAAGCCTTCTTGAAACCAGATTCAACTTGCCCGGGAACCCGGTCGGGTTCTCCACCAAAGGAGGAATTTTATTATGGCTGACGGAAAAATTGCGGAGAAGAAGAGACTCGCAATTCCCCACGTATTTGTGCTGCTTGTTGCGATAGGAATCGGATATTAGTCCGGTAAATTGTTGAAATTAACCGCAGATTATGTTTGATTTACTGCTTAAAAACGCTTTCATTATTGACGGTTCGGGAAGTCCCGGTTTTGCC
>JAISAK010000324.1 GCA_031266695.1 Treponema sp. | reverse complement strand
TGAGGACGACGGCCTTTTCCCCCGCGGCGATGTTTCTGTTTCCCCGCGTCGTAATTGCCGCCAGCCCGTCAATGCTGTTGAGGGCGGCAAGTTTTTGCGGATTAACCCGGAAAAGGCCGGAACATTCGGCGAAGAGTTCTACCTTCCCTTCCCGCACCGGGGAGGGCCGCAAATTTTCGCCCCCGCAGATATCGCGGAGCCGCGCGGCTCCTTCTTCCTCGTGAAGCAGGCCCTCGGTCTTTTCCCAGATGTAGATGTTTTCTTTCCCCATGTCGAGGAGTACGGGGATGTCTTCTTCGCGGATAAGGTGCCCCTTCCTGAAACGGGTTCCCTTGTATTCACCGGGAATAATCTGTGTCATGTCATGACAGAGAACGTGGCCCAGAGCTTCTTTGGTTTTGATTAATTTCATAGCTCAGTTTAGGCTTTTTTGCCGGACTTTTACTAGGCTTTTGCTTGGGCGTACGCCCTCGTTACTTTCCGCACCGCCCTGAAGATGTTCTCGTAGCCGGTACAGCGGCAGAGGTGCCCGGAGAGAAGCTTGCGCAGTTCATCGTCGGAGTATTCCTTTCCGGAGTTGACGATTTCCGCGGCGCTCATAAGAAAGCCCGGGGTGCAGAAACCGCACTGCACCGCGCCTTCGTCGATAAAGGCCTGCTGAATTACGGAAAGTTTTCCGTCGGCGCTGAGGAGTCCTTCGGTGGTGGTAATCTCCTTGCCGTCCGCCCAGATTGCCAGGTAAATGCAGGAGTTGAAACATTCCCCGTTGACGATCACGTTGCAGGCCCCGCACTCGCCGACTTCGCAGCCCTTTTTGACGCTGGTAAGCCGGTATTCGCCGCGAAGCATGTCCGTAAGGGATGCCCGTACATCAACCATGGTTTCCGTGTCCCGTCCGTTTATCTTGCACCTAACCAACTGCTTTCTCATAACATCACTCCCGCCCGTTTAAGAGCTTCCCGGATTGTCCGCTTCGCAAGTTCTTCGACAAGCTGAAGCCGGAATTCCCGGCTCGCGCGCCAGCTTGTCCGGGGATTCACGTCGTTGAGCGCGGCCTTTGCCGCGGCGGTGATTGTCTCTTCGTCCGCGGCTTTGCCCGCCGCGGCGGCCTCCGCGGAGGAGGCGCGCAGGGGCACCGGGCCCGCAACGCCGTAGGCAATGCGCAGCCGGGCTATTTTTTTCCTGTCCGGCGAAAGCAGCACATTGGCGGAACATCCCAGGGTTGCGATGTCAAGGGCTTCGCGCATGGCGTATTTTATATAATTGCCGAAGCAGTTTTCATAGCTTTCCCGGGGGATGATAAGGGCCTGGAGAATTTCATCGTGGGCAAGGGAGGTCTTTCCCGCGCCGGTATAGTGCTCCTTTATGGGAAGCCGCCGCAGGCCCCCGGGGCCCCGGTATTCCATCACCGCTTCCCAGGCCATCAGGGTGGAGGCCGAATCCGCGGAGGTTACTCCGTTGCAGACATTCCCGCCGATAGTGCCCACGTTGCGGAGCTGGGGCCCGCCGATGGTATCCACCGCTTCGCCCAGGACGGGAATATATTTCCTGATAATCGGATCGGCCGAAACATGGGAAAAACTTGTCAGGGCGCCGATGCGCAGGGCGCCATCGTTGTCCATGCTCACTCCCCGCAGGGCGTCAATTTTTTGTATGCTTACCAGGGTGCAGCCGGCAAGCTTGCCCTCGCGGATGCCGATAAGCACGTCGCTGCCGCCGGCAATGACGCGCGCCTCCGGGTGTTCCCGCAAAAGAGAAACGGCGTGTTCCGGGCTTTCCGCTTCGTATAATTCTTCTATATCGTACATATCTCCGTTTCCTTTTCCGTCAAATCAGTCCCGCGGCCCTGAACTCTTCAAAGAGGACATGGGGGGTAAGAGGTATCCTGTTGATGCCCACGCCGGTTGCGTTGAGTACGGCGTTGCGTATAGCGGCCGCTCCCGGCACCGTGGGAGGCTCGCCGAGGGCCTTGGTTCCGTAGGCGCTGGTGGGTTCCGGGTTCTCCACAAACTCGGCCTCAAGCCGGGGGTGATCCAGGATGGTGGGGAGTTTGTAGTCAAGGAGGTTATCGTTGAGGAGTTTTCCCGTTTTGGGATCATAGATCAGCCGCTCGAACATGCCGAAGCCGATTGCCATGCTCTGGCCCCCGTGAACCTGGCCTTCCGCTGTTTTCGGGTTGATAAGCCTTCCGCAGTCGTGGCAGTTAACCAGTTTGAGGAGCTTTATCTTTCCCAGGGGAATATCCACCTCCACCTCCGCGAAGGCGCAGCCCAGGCTGAAGGCGTTACTCTTGACCTGGGCCGTGGTTTCGGCGGTAAGGTGTTCGGCGTTTTCCTCGTGGTAGAAGGCATCCGTTGCCAGTTCTTCAAGGGTGGCGAGTTTCCTGTTGCCGAGGCTGGTATTTACGATGCCGTCGTCAAGAATGTCGAGGTTCGCCGGAGATACGTGAACGTACTCCGACGCGCGGCGGATAATTTTTTCCCGGAGCAGGCTTGCCGCTTTGTGTACCGCGGCGCCGCCGACATAGGTCTGCCGCGAGCCGTAGGCCCCGGTGCCGAAGGGGGTAATATCCGTATCCTGGGTGCTTACGACGTGGATCTTCTGCCAGGGAATACCGAGAGTTTCGGAGGCCATCTGGGTGTAGACCGTGTCCGCCCCCTGGCCGATTTCAGTTTCCGCAAGCTGCACCTGCACGCTGCCATCCTGGTTCATCACCATGCGGCAGGAGGAAACTTCAATGGAGATGGGCCAAACCGCGGTGTTATACCAAAAAAGGGACATGCCGATTCCGCGGCGTACGGGGCCGGTCTGGTTTTTGTAGAGCGCCCTTTTTTCATCCCATTTGACGCAGGCCTTTCCTTTTTCCACGCACTGATGAAAGGAATCGAAGTAGTTTACGTTTCCGGTAAAGGCGTCGGTAAAGCCCCGGGGCATGACGTTGAGGAAACGAAACTCCAGGGGATCCATATTGAGCTTGCGGGCGATGTCTTCCATGTGGGATTCGACGGCGAACACCGCCTGGGGGGTACCGTAACCGCGCATGGCTCCCGCGGCGGCCGTATTGGTATACACCGTGTAGATGTCCACCTTGCGGGCCTTCTCGTCCCGGTAGAGCTGGCGGAATACGTTGGTTCCTTTGGCGGCAATGCCGTGGCCGTGGGAACCGTAGGCGCCCTGGTTGGAAAAGGCCGTGTAGCTCCGGGCGACCAGGCGTCCGTTAGGCCGCACCCAGGTTTTGAGGCGTATTCTTTCGCCGTGCCGCACCCGGGTGTCGAAGAACACCTCTTCCCGGGACAGTTCCAGTTTGACAAGCCGGCCGCCTACCTGGGTACACAAAAAGGCGTTGAGCGGCTCATAGAGGCTGTCCTGTTTGTTGCCGAATCCTCCGCCGATGTAGGGTTTTATGATCCGCACCCTGCCCCAGGGAATACCCAAAGCCTGAGCCACGATGCGGCGGACAATGTGGGGTATCTGGGTTGAGGCGACAATGACGATGCGGCCGTTTTCCATGTAGGCCCAGGACACGACGGTTTCAATGTGGCAGTGCTGAACGATGGGCGTTTCGTAGAGGCCCTCAAAACAGAGCAGGCCCTCTTCCTTTATGGCTTCCTCAAAATTGCCGTCTTCCACGGTGGTATGCTTGAGGATATTGTTGGGACATTCTTCGTGAAGCAGGGGCGCGCCATCCTTCATTGCTTCCTCCGGATCGAGGAGCACCGGATATTCTTCGTATTCAACCTTGATGGCTTTGAGGGCCCGCGACGCGGCCACCTCGTCCTCGGTGATTACCGCGGCAATGTCGTCTCCGTAGAGCCGCACCCGTTTATTGAGGAGGCGCCGGTCCATGGGGTCCCAGTGGGCGGGGTTTGTCGACCAGGGGTGGCCCGCGGTGGGGAAGGGGTAGTCGGGCGCGTCAAAACAGGTGACGATCTTTACCACTCCCGGTATTTTTTCCGCCCCGGTAATATCAATTTTTTTAACCAGGCCATTCGCGATGGTTGAATGAAGTATTTTGCCAATAAGAGCGTTTCTGTCAACCAGATCGTCGGTATATTTTGCCCTTCCCGAAACCTTTTCCCAGGCGTCAACCCTGGGTATGCTTTGCCCTACGCTCATAGCTTTCCTCTGGAGGCTGAGCCGGTTTCAAAATCAATTGACTGTACGCTGACGCGCACTGGGTGCTTTAGGACCCGCGCAAGAATAAAATACTATGTATTTTATTCTAATTGCTTATGCAATAAGGAAATAATTTGACCAATCGGTCAATTTATTTCTGCGCGGGTCCTTAGCACCCTTTGAAACCGGCTTTTGTACTTTTTCAAGGCCCTTTGGGACCTTGCAGTTGAAACAACCCCGGATCAATTTATTTTTATTATAGTACTGAAATTTTGTGCAGTCAAGTCGACGCAAAATACATACAAGGTAAGATATATACCCCAAGCGGCAGGAATGAAATTAATGCCCTCCACAGCGGGGCCGCCAAAGCCGCCATTCACTTGCCTGTAGAATCCGCCTCCACAGCCCGTCGAACCACAGGTTCGAAACCTTTGGTTCGAGGTCTGTTCCACCGGGGAATTCCAGAGTCGTTCACGGCGGTTTTGGCGCTCCCGCTGTAGAAGATATTCCTTTCATTCGTGATACCAGGGTACAAGCCCTGTCCTTGAATGTATTTTTTACAATAGGTAAAAGGCCAAGGTGCGTGCCGTGTTTTACAGTACCCAAACCCTGTCCTGCCATACGCTGCCGGCTATGGCGCGGCGAAGGCCCGGGCGGAAGGCGGACGGCA
>JAISAK010000278.1 GCA_031266695.1 Treponema sp. | reverse complement strand
CATCAAGTGGCACTTATAATATTACTGTATTTTTCGGAAAAGTCAAGGGAAAAACCCAGGGTATTCATGGCACCCGCAAAGAACCCCGGGGTTCTTCGCGGGTACGGAAAAATTTACAGCGCCCGGATCTAGCCAAGCAGTTTAACGTTCAGGCCCGAATAGTCGTTGTCGATTTTGAGGGAATCCAGAACCTGGGAAATCTGTCCCCGGTGATGAATTCCGTGGGCGGTAAGCTGCTGCAGCATGAAATACAGGGGAACCTGAGACTTTCCCTTGTACCACGAAATTTTAACCGGGGCATCCAGATCTTCCTCGCTCAGGGCGGAGACAAAACCAACATAGGCCTTGTCGACGGTTTTGAAGTCTCCGGCAACTTTCTTCCACTGGGCCTCGGAAATCTTTTTATCATGGAAAAGTTCCACCCCGGCAAGGGGCCCCAGGGCCTTCAGGGCGGCTCCGTTATGCGCTACCGATTCCCTGAACATTCCCAGAAAGAAAAAAGTTCCCCCAAGGGCGTGGCGGGCCAGGCCGGAAAGGCTGCCGTAGAAGCTCTTCCTGTTTTTCTCCCTGTCCTCCTGGGACATTTTATCCAGAATGGAGACCACCGCCCTGTCGGCCTCTTCGTTGTATTTGGCAAAATGCACAAAGATTTCTTTTCGTCCGTTCATTTCAATACAAACCTCAAAATAAAGATTATGAAAAGTACCCAGGTGACAATGGAAATATCCCTGAATTTGGCCGTAACTATTTTAAGAAGCACGTAGGAAATTACCCCGTAGACAATGCCTTCGGCTATGCTGTAGGCAAAGGGCATCATCACAATGGCGAGGAAAGCGGGAATGCCCTCGGTGGGATCGGTAAAGTCAATGGAAGTAACGGGCTTCATCATAAGGAAGCCGACCATGATAAGGGCGGGAGCGGTTGCGGCGCCGGGGATAAGCAGGAAGAGGGGCGAAAGCAGAAGCGAGACGAGGAACAGAAGGCCCGTGGACAGCGCGGTCAGGCCCGTGCGCCCTCCGGCGGCAACGCCCGCGGTACTTTCGACAAAGCTTGTTACGGTTGAGGTTCCAAGGGCGGCGCCGGCAACCGTGCCAACGGCGTCGGCAAGCAGGGCCTGCTTGACCCGGGGGATATTACCGTTCTTGTCGATAAGGCCCGCCTGGGTGGTGACCCCGACCAGGGTTCCCACCGTATCAAAGATGTCGACAAAAAGAAAGGTAAAGAACACGGTAAAAAACTCAAAGCTTGCTATTGAAGAAAAATTAAACCGGAAAAGAAGCGGCGCTTCGGGACTTCCCAGGGGCGCCCAGCCTTCCGGAATCATGGTGACGCCCATCGGAATGCCGACGACGGTGGTTGCCAGAATTCCGATAAGGATGGCGCCGGGAATTTTCAGCGTATAAAGGCCGATGATGATGATAAAGCCGATGAGCGCGAGGAGCGGGCTGCCGGAGGTAAGCTTTCCCAGGCCGATAATGGTACCCGCGTCGTTAACCACAATGCCCGCGTTCGCGAAACCGATAAGGGCGATGAAAAGCCCTATGCCCACGGAAACGGCCCGTTTCAGGTTCAGGGGGATTGCGTCGATGATCGCTTCCCGCACCTTGAAAAGCGAAAGAATGATAAAAAGTATCCCCTCAAGGAAAACCGCGGTAAGCGCCACCTGCCACGAATAGCCCATGCCGAAAACCACCGTGTAGGTAAAGAACGCGTTAAGCCCCATGCCCGGAGCCAGCGCAATCGGAAGGTTTGCCGCAAAGGCCATTACCAGGGTAGCAATGGCCGCGGAGAGGGCCGTCGCGGTGAATACCGCTCCCGGCGTCATACCGTTGCCTATGCTTCCCAGCATCCCCGGGTTGACCACCAGAATATAAGCCATTGTCAGAAAGGTGGTAAGACCCGCAAGGAGTTCCCTCTGTACCGTGGTACCGTGCTCCTTGAGTTTAAAAAATTTTTCCATAATTTCCTCCTCAATTTTCTTTTAAATATTTAACGGCGCGCTGCCGCGCCGTCATTAGACTTGTTCGGAAACTTCGGTTTCCGAACAAGTCTGTTTTCTATTTTGTATAAAGCGGCAGCTCCTCATATTTTGTGTGGAGCAGCTTATGAGACTTGGGGCCTCCGGGTTCGCCCAGAAATTCCTTGTATATCTGGTTGATAAAAGGATTCTGATGGGAGCAGCGGTAGGCCGATTTCCGATCGTCCTTGTAAAGCCCTTCCGTGCGCTGCCTGCGGATCTCGTCGGTGCCTCCGTAGGGCTGGCCGCCTCCGCCTATGCAGCCGCCACGGCAGGCCATAACCTCAACAAAGTGATAGGGCGTCTCCCTGCCGGCGGCCCGGGCTTCGCGGATCTTGTCCAAAACCACGGCGATGTTCCCCATCTGGTGGGCAACGGCGATGCGTATTTTGGTTCCGTTGCCAAAATCGACTTCCGCCTCCTTAATGCCGTCAAGTCCCCGGACGGACGTGAAGTTCAGGTCGCCCAGCTCTTTTCCGGTTACAAGGAAATAGGCGCTCCGCACCGCCGCTTCCATAACGCCGCCGGTGACGCCGAAGATGGTTCCGGCGCCGGTGTAGGGGCCCAGCGGGTTATCCGCGTCCTCGTCGTCAAGCTTGAGGATCTCGATGCCCGACTGCTTGATCATCCGGGTGAGTTCCCGGGTGGTAATGACGGTGTCCACATCCCAGCCGGCGTCCCTGCCAAGGAACCTGGCGGCGCTTTTCATGTCCTCGTTGCGGCGGGTTTCCCATTTCTTGGCGGTACAGGGCATAACCGCTACGGAGTAGATCTTGTCCGGGGCTACGCCGGCCTTGTCCGCCCAGTAGGATTTAATCATGGCGCCCATCATCTGCTGGGGGGACTTCGCCGTTGAGAAATTGGGGATCATATCGGCGTAATATTTTTCCATATAATCAACCCAGGCGGGGCAGCAGCTGGTAATCAGGGGAAGGTCTCCGCCCCGGGTCAGGCGGTGTACCAGCTCCGTACCCTCTTCCATAATGGTAAGATCCGCGGAAAAGTTGGTGTCAAAGACGGTTTCGAAACCAAGGCGGCGCAGGGCCGCGTAGATCTTTTTGGTAAAGACCGTTCCCGGGGAAAGGCCGAATTCTTCCGCCAGGGCTACCCGGACGGCCGGGGCGATCTGCACCACCGAATGAACGGAAGGATCCTGCAGGGCCGCCCATACCTTGACCGTGTCGTCCCGCTCGTAGATGGCGCCTACCGGACAGTGGGCGGCGCACTGGCCGCACTTGATGCAGGGGCTTTCACCCAGGGGCACCTCCGCGGCGCTGGCGATACGCCCGTTGATGCCGCGGCCAAGAAATTCAATAGCCCAGACGTTCTGTATTTCCTGGCAGACCTTGACGCAGCGGCCGCAGCGGATACACTTCTCGGGATTGAGTACAATCGCCGGGTTGGAATCGTCAATGGGCAGGCCCTGGGATATATGCTTATAGGGAAGCTCCCGTATGCCGAAATCGGCCGCCAGAGTCTGGAGTTCGCAGTTGCCGTTCCGGGGGCACTGAAGGCAGTCGCTCGGGTGATTGGAAAGAATAAGCTCCACTACGGTACGCCGGGTCGCGATAATCTCCGGATCGTGGGTGATGATATCCATGTTCTCCGCCACCGGAGTAATGCAGGCCCTTGCCATACGGGGAGATCCGGGGCCCGCGGTACGGACTATGCAGATGCCGCAGGAAGCCCAGGCGGGAAGATCCGGATTGTAGCAGAGGGTGGGTATCTTGACATTTACTTTTTTTGCCGCCTCAAGGATGGTGACAGTATCCTCCACCTGAAGGGGGGTTCCGTTTATTTTGATGTTAACCATTGCCATTGAATTCTCCTATAAAAAGCGGACGTTTCGCCGCTTGCGTCAACCGGACATTAACACGCAGTGTTAATGATTTCTCCTAAGCCTTTACCACGGCGCCGAATTTGCAGGTCTTGAAACATTCGCCGCATTTAAGGCACTGACTCTGATCGATTTGACAGGGAGGCCGTTTCTTGGTGCTTTCCTTGACCGGGGTAATACAGTTCGCGGGGCACTTTTTGGAACAGGCGCCGCAGCCGATGCACTTCTCCTCGTTAATCTCGTAGCGTACCAAATGCCGGCATTTGCCGGAACGGCATTTTTTGTCCCTGATGTGTTCCAGATATTCTTCCCGGAAATTCCTGATAGTGGAAAGGATCGGGTTTGGCGCGGTCTGGCCGAGGGCGCAGAGCGAAGCCTTTGCCATGGCCCTGCCGATGGTTTCAAGCTTGTCCAGATCGCTTTCCTCGCCGTTACCCCGGGCGATTTTTTCAAGAATGCCCAGAAGCTGGGTAGTGCCGATGCGGCAGGGAGAACACTTGCCGCAGCTTTCATCCACGCAGAAATCCATGTAGAAGCGGGCAACGTCAACCACGCAGTCGTCTTCGTCCATGACGATCATGCCGCCGGAG
>JAISAK010000300.1 GCA_031266695.1 Treponema sp. | reverse complement strand
CCCTTCAGTACCCTGGGCTGGGAAAGCCTTCGGTGCGATACGCCGGACTTCGGGAAATATTATCCTACTACCGCCCTGGTAACCGCCTACGACATTCTCTTTTTCTGGGTTTCGCGCATGATCATGGCGGGCCTTGAGTTTACCGGCAAGGCGCCGTTCAGGGACATTTATATCCACGGCCTGGTGCGGGACAAGCAGGGCCGTAAGATGAGCAAAAGCCTGGGGAACGGCCTTGACCCTCTGGAGCTGGTTGACGAGTTCGGCGCGGATGCCCTTAAATTTACCCTTGCCTTCATGTGCGCCCAGGGACAAGATCTGCTTGTCGACAGGGATTCTTTCAGGATGGGTTCCAAATTCGCCAACAAAATCTGGAACGCCAGCCGCTATATCCTGATGAATCTTGAGGGCCGTAAACCGGTGACTGACCCTGTCCTTGCTTCGGCGGACCGGTGGATATACTCCCGGCTTAACGGCGCCGCGAAGGCAATGGAGGAGGCCTTTCTTTCATACCGCTACAATGACGCCGCTCAAAGGGCCTATGAGTATTTCTGGAATGATTTCTGCGACTGGTATGTGGAGGCGACCAAGCTTTCCATGAAGACCGGCAGCGACGCCGAAAAGGACAGGGCAACCACGGTGCTGCTTGACGTGCTTGCCGAATCTTTGCGGCTGCTTCATCCTCTTTTGCCCTTTGTTACCGAGGAGATCTACGGGAAGCTTCCCGGCGTACAGGGCCCCGGCGGGAACAGGGAGCTTCTTATCACCGCGCCCTATCCGCGGTATGATGAAAAACGTTCCGACCCCGCGGAGGAGAAAAATTTTTCCCTTTTGCAGGAGTTTGTCCGCATGGTTCGTACCCTGCGGAGTGAATGTACCATAAGTCCGGACAAAAGGATTCGGGTTCTGGTCAGCCTTGGAGAGAAGGAGGAACAGATACTCAGGGCCAATGAGGAGCTTGTGAAGCTTCTTGCCGGTATCGGAAAACTGGAATTCAAAAGCGGGGGCGCCGCTTCCGCGGAGGCCGGCGTCCGCCCGGAAGGTTCCATCGGTCTCGTGGGGCCGGGCTTTGAGGCCTTTGTGTTTATCGCCGAAGCCGTTGATACTGCCGCGCTGAAGCGGAAATTCGGCAAGGACCTGGAGCGGGACAGAAAATTTATACAGGGGCTTAAGGAGAAACTGGCAAAGGAACAGTTTCTGAAGAACGCCCCCCCCGGGCTTGTAGCCGGCGAAAAAGCAAAACTGGAAGAATCCCTCAAAAGGACAGGTAAGCTTGAATCCTATTTGCGTGATTTGTAATTTTGCCGCACGGGAAACCGGGAAAGCGCCGGGCTTTTCAATAACCCGCGCCTTGCGGGTTTCCGGGCCACGGGCCGGTCCTGTTTAGGGAGGGCAAATGACCACCGAGGAAATGCTGCGCCTCAAGGGGACGCACCTTGCCCCCTATATACAGCTTGCCACCCTGCTTATCGGGAAAACCCGCGAGGGCGGCGGGAATATGTTCAGGCACCAGCTTGATACTATGGCTACCCTCATCGACTACGGATACATCGATCCGGTGCTTCTTAAGGCTTCCGTTATTCATGACGTTATTGAAGACATTCCCGATTTTAACCATAACCTGCTTTTATCCATCGACTATGAAAGCCACGCGGTTTACGATCTTGTAAAGGAAGTGACCCGCCTGCCTGATGAGACCAAGGCTGAATTTCTTACCCGCATCCTCGAAGCCGGTTCCAGAAACGCCAAGGTTCTTAAGGCCGCGGATCGCATTTCCAACATGATTTCCCTGGGCTTTGTGATAAACATAGAGTTTATCAGCCGTTATACGGACGAAACCGAGCGGTATATCTTTCCCATTGCCGAGAACGTGGACAAGTCAATGCTCCGGGAGCTGAAGTCCCTGGTAGTATCCCGGCGGAAATACCTTTCGGCTTTTGTAAAAACGAATTAGGGCTTTAGCTTCGCAAGGCGTTCCCGGGCTCCCTTAACCCAGAAGCTGCACCGCTCCGGGTTAAAGAGCAGGTAAAGCTGGTGCGGCATATCGGAACATTCAAACCATTCTTTCAGCAGCAGGGTATATTCTTCCAGCTCTTTAACCGCCTTTTCAAAGCCGTCAACAATATGCGCGGGAACCGGCTTGCCTTTGCCTGCCGTCTGATCCGTCAGCCCTGCCAAAATGGCAACCACTCCGTAATGGTAATGAAGCCGGATATACCGTTCCGTGATAAAGCTTGTTTTTTTGAGGAATTCCACGATCCGGGTATTCCGGGTAATTTCTTCAAATTTGGACACCCATGCCCGGATTTTTTTCAAGGTCTCTTCTTTTTCCCTGATATAGGCGGCTGCCTTTTCTTCATTCATTTCAAGGTCTGCTTTGCGGTTCGGAAACCATTCCGCCAGGCTGTGTTTGTCCGCCATGCTCCACCATGCCCGTTCAATTGACATGGGAACCATGCTTGAATCGGCAAAGACAAAATCTTTTATATAGAGGGCGCCCTTGATAATATCCCAGATCGCGATAAAATAATCCTTCAGAAGCGCGAAATCCTCCTTGGTATAAATTATTTTTTCTTCTTCCAGCCATTTCTTTATCGCCTCCTCCGGTGTGACCGGTTTTCCCAACGCCCGGTTCGCGGAGAGGAACATATTTATCCGGTTGGGACTGAACAGCGAATTCCAGTCATTGATCCGCTCCCATTCAACCCGGAGTACCGCCCCTTCCACATTGTTTTTCAGGGCGTGATCAAAACGGGCGTTGATATCTTCAAACATGGGACAGGGAATAACCCCCCAGCCGTAAAACTGTCCCATTGTATCGTATTCAATCCATTTGGGCCGATCCTTGATTTCCGCAATCAGGGTGTTGTCCGGGAAGGTGGGGTAAAAATCGTGGGCCGTCACCTTTATGCAGTAGATTACGTCCTTGGGCATCCGGTTCATGGCGTCGGTTATGGCGATTTGATGGTTCAGGGTATAGGAAAATTCCCTGACGGCAAGTTTAACCCCCTTGGGCGACAGTGCTTCATAAATCGGTTTTAATAATGTAAGGTACCAGTCGGATAATTTAGCGGAAGCGCAGCGCCCGCATTTGCATTTTTTCTGGGACAGGGCTGTTTTGCCTTCGGGTGATCCCGCGCTG
>JAISAK010000169.1 GCA_031266695.1 Treponema sp. | reverse complement strand
TGAACGACTCTGGAATTCCCCGCCTGCGAAGGCGGACTCTACAGGTAAGTGAATGGCGGCTTTGGCGCTCCCTCGGGGGAGGCCGTTGATTTCATTCATGGTGCTTGGAGCATAGTATCTTACTTTGTATGTATTTTGCGCCGCATTGACAGGGGGCTCTAAAAAAGGTAAACTGACTGCAAACAGCGGGATTGCCCTTCCCACCGAAAGAACTGTTTTTGCGGCGGAACAGACTTTGGGGCTTGGAGATAGCGCGAGAGTGGTGAAACTGGCAGACACGCCAGACTTAGGATCTGGTGCGCAAGCATAAGGGTTCGAGTCCCTTCTCTCGCAAATTTTAATGGGAGAGAAAAATAATTCTGTTGAAAATCGAGGCGATTTCGGAATAAGCGGTTTTGAAATTGGCTCAATCTAAATCATCCATGCGAAAAGAGGAACAATAGTGGCCCTAAGCAAAGAAATTACCCGCCTTGACAAATCCAACGTGAAACTTAGCCTGACTATCCCCAGGGATGAGGTTCGGACGAAGTACAATGATTTATTAAACGACTACTGTAAAGATATCCGGCTGCCGGGTTTCCGCAAGGGAAAGGTACCCCGGGAAGTGCTGGTACGGAAATTGGGGAACGATCTGCAGGATGAAATCCTGGGGCGTATCATCGAATCGGCCTTAACCGAAGTGTTCGAGGAAGGAAATTTAGGCCGGAAGGAAAAACCGATACCCTATTCAAACCCCACGATTGAGGAAAAGCCGAAGTTTGATCTTGACGCGGATCTTACCCTTTCCTTTGTTTATGACGTACTTCCCGATGTGCCTATAGGCCGCTGGAAAGGGCTTGAGGTTGAAGTTCCGGACGTAAGGATCGAGGACGAGGATATCGCCCGGGAGTTGGAAGAACTCAGGGAACGTAACGCCATTGTACGCGATCGGAACGAGGGCGACGCCGCCCGGAAAAACGATGTGGTCACCGTCAATTACCGTGAAATCGGCGAAAACGGCGAAACCCTGCCCAATTCCGAAAGGCAGGACTTTGTTTTTACCCTCGGCACGGGCTATAACATCTACCAGTTCGACGATGAAATTACCGGTATGAAAAAAGGCGAAACCAGGGAATTTGTCAAAACCTGGCCCGGGGATTATCCCGAATCGTCCCTGGCAGGGCAGACCAAAAAACTCGGGGTAACCCTTGTTTCCCTTAAAGAGAAGGAACTGCCCGTTCTGGACGACGATTTTGCCCAGGACGTTGATGAAAAATATAAAACCCTGGAGGATCTCAAAAACAGCATAAGGGAAAGGCTCGACAAGAACCTTGAGCTCCGGATGCGGGAAACAACAATAAGCAAACTGCTCGAAAAAATAATGGGAAACACCCCGGTAATCATTCCGGAATCCATGATAAGCTCGGAATTGGAAGGCCGCTGGTTGAATTTAGCCCGCCGTTTCAACATTCCCGTTGAGGAACTCATCAAAAGGATGTCAAAATCCGGCAGAACGGTTGAGGAAATCCAGGATGAATGGCGCCCGGCGGCGGAAAACGCCCTGCATTCCCGGCTGATAGTGGAAACTCTTCTGGAGGAACAGAAAATCGAAAATTCCGAAGAAGAAGAGGAAAAGGAACTGGAAACTATGGCCGGGGAATACGGAATTTCCCTTGAAGAAATCAAAAAATATTATGAAGATGAAGGCATGATGGAGCGCCTTGGGAATATTATCAGGGAACGGAAACTATATGACCTGCTTTTGGCGGAAAATACCATAAAGAAAGGAAATAAGACGAAATATCTGGAATTTGCGACAAATAATGGGTAGATTATTAATATGAACGAAAAAATGAACACCCTGGTTCCTATTGTGGTCGAACAGACCGGAGCGGGAGAACGTTCCTATGACATCTACTCCCGTCTTTTAAAGTACCGGATAGTCTTTCTTGACGGGGAAATCAACGACCTTTCCGCCGATTTGGTAGTTGCCCAGCTTCTCTTTCTTGACGGTCAGGATACGGACAAGGACATAAACCTCTATATAAATTCTCCCGGCGGTTCCGTTACCGCGGGGCTTGCTATTTACTACACCATGCAGTATGTAAAATCCGATGTTCAAACCATCTGCCTCGGCCAGGCCGCCAGCATGGCCGCCCTTATTCGTACCGCGGGAGCGCCGGGTAAACGTATGGTACTCCCTTCCTCGCGGGTGCTTATCCACCAGCCCTGGGGCGGGGTTCAGGGCCAGGCAAAGGATATAGGGATTCAGGCAAAGGAAATCATTCGGCTGAAAAAACTCACGATTGATTATTTCGTAAAACACACCGGCAAGGGCCTTGAGCGGATTGCCCTTGATATGGAGCGGGACTTCTACATGGCCGCGGAAGATGCCGTTTCCTACGGCGTGGTTGATTCAATATTAACGAGGGAAAAAGATGGCAAGGCTTCGTAATGGTTCCGGCAGCTATGAACGTACCTGTTCCTTCTGCGGCAAAAGCGCCGACATGGCCCGCCGGCTTATCGCGGGCCCCAACGACGTGTTCATCTGCGACGACTGTATTGAAGTGTGCCGGAAGATTCTTTCCGACGAGGATCATGAACTTTCCACCCAGTTTACCGGCGATATTCCCACCCCCAAGGAAATTAAAGCCTACCTCGATTCATTTGTCATAGGGCAGGAGCCCGCCAAAAAAGCCCTTTCCGTGGCGGTGTACAACCATTACAAACGTATCGCAAATCCCGTCAAGGAGCCGGAGGACGTGGAAATAGAAAAATCCAACGTACTCCTCATCGGCCCTACCGGAACAGGCAAAACCCTCCTCGCGAAAACCCTGGCGAAGAAATTAAAGGTTCCCTTTGCCATTGTCGACGCTACCACCCTTACCGAAGCGGGTTATGTGGGCGAAGATGTTGAAAATATCCTCCTCAAATTGATTCAAAACGCCGGCGGCAACATCGCTGCCGCGGAACGGGGCATTGTTTACATCGACGAGATCGACAAGATAGCCCGCAAGGGCGAAAACGTTTCCATTACCCGGGACGTATCGGGGGAAGGCGTCCAGCAGGCCCTGCTTAAAATAATCGAGGGAACCATAGCTTCGGTGCCTCCCCAGGGCGGCAGGAAGCATCCCAATCAGGAGATGATCCGAATCGACACCACGGATATCCTCTTTATATGCGGCGGCGCCTTTGTCGGCCTCGAAAAATTCATCGAACGGCGGGTAGTGCAGCACCCTATGGGTTTCGGCGCCGACGTTAAGGCCGGGGGTGAAAAAAACCTCAAGGAACTTTACGACGCCCTGCACCCGGACGATCTTATTCACTTCGGCATGATTCCGGAATTTATCGGCCGGCTTCCCATAACGGTGAGCCTTGAAGAACTCAAGCGGGACGATCTTAAAAGGATCATCACCGAGCCCCGCAACGCTATAGTCAAGCAGTACCAGGCTTCCCTTGCCATTGACGATGTCAAGCTTGAGTTTACCGAGGGGGCGATTAACGCAATCGCGGATACGTCTATCAGGCAGAAAACCGGCGCCCGGGGAATACGGGCCATTGTTGAAAAGCTCATGACCGATATCATGTTTGAAATTCCTTCCATAAAGGGAAGCAAGCACGTGGTTATCACCCAGGAAACGGTGGAGAAATCCGAACCTCCGGTGATTCAGCCGGTTCAAAAGAGCGCATGAGCGGCAGGGACGGTTCAAAAAAGGGCGGTGTAAAAAAGCTCATATCGAATCTCAGGGAAAAGGCCCGTATTCGGGATCCGCGCCTGCCGGGGCAGAGAGAGCTTTCCGGGGAAAGTTTCCCCCTCCTTCCCCTTCGGGAATTGGTTTTGTTTCCCCAGACCATCATTCCCCTTTTTATTACCTACAAACCCGGAATAGCGGCTGTCGAAGAAGCCCTGAAAAGGGATAACCGGCTTTTTGCCTCCTGCGTTAAGGGCCAGGAGGACGGGAGACGCGGTTCCCGGGACGAAGTCAAAACCTGTACGGTGGGAACGGCGGTCCGCATTATTCAGCACCTGAAACTTACGGATAATACTTTCCGGGTTGTCCTGCAGGGCGAATATCGGGGAACCGTACTTTCCGTCAAAGAGTCCGGAGACTTTTCCCTTGCCCTGATTGAACCAATCCGGTCCCTCCCTTTAAGCGACCCTTTAAATCCGGAAACCCTGGCGCTTATACGAACCCTCCGGAAATCCTTTGCCCAATACGCCGAATATTCAAAAAAAATCGGCGCCGATACCCTTTCCGCAGTGGAAAGGGCGGAGAATCCGGAACGGCTGGCGAACCTTATCTGCAACGCCGCCGCCCTCAAGGCGGAAAAAAAAATCGAGTTCCTCGGCATTGCCGATCCGGTAAAACGGCTTGAAGCCGTACTCGAAACCCTCGAACTTGAAAATGAAATTTTCGGCATCCAAAAAAATATTTCCGGCAAGGTAAGAAGCCGGATGGAAAAAAACCAGCGGGAATACATACTCCACGAACAGCTCAAGGAAATAAACAAGGAACTCGGCAAGGATGTTATTGAGGATGAATTTGCGGATCTCGAAAAAGCCCTGGATGAAAAAAATACGCCCGAGGAGGTTGCGGTAAAGGCGCGCAAGGAGATTGCCCGGCTCCGCAAGCTCCAGCCCTTTTCCCCGGAAGCCGGCGTACTCCGGGCTTACCTTGAATGGATAGCGGACCTTCCCTGGAGCGAATACAGCGCCGATTCGGGGGATCTGGCGGAGGCCGAGCGAATCCTGGACGAAGACCATTTTAACATGCGCAAAGCCAAGGATCGCATTCTTGAATTTATCGCGGTACGCCGGCTGCTTACGGCGGGCAGCGCCGGTGCGGACAGTGCGGATTTCGCGGGTTTCGCGGCGGACGGCGCGGGAACTGCCGCCCCCGCGCTCGAAAAAACTTCCATCAAAGGCCCCATCCTCTGCTTTGTGGGGCCTCCGGGCACGGGCAAAACAAGCCTTGGAAAATCCGTGGCAAGGGCGCTGGGCAGAAAATTTGTGCGCATTTCCCTGGGCGGCGTGCGGGACGAGGCGGAAATACGGGGCCACCGTAAAACCTATGTCGGCGCCCTGCCGGGAAAGATAATCCAGTCCATGCGCAAAGCGGGAACGGTAAACCCGGTATTCCTCCTTGATGAAATAGACAAGCTTTCAAGCGATTTCCACGGCGATCCCGCGTCGGCCCTGCTTGAGGTTCTTGATCCGGAACAGAACGCGGGGTTCACCGATCACTACATGGAAGTGCCCTACGATCTTTCCAAAGTTCTCTTTATCACCACCGCCAATTCGCTTCACACAATACCTTATCCGCTTCTTGACCGCATGGAGATCATTGAAATCCCCGGTTACGGCGAAAACGAAAAGCTGGCGATCGCGAAACAGTTTCTTGTTCCCAAGGAGTTAAACGAAAACGGCCTTGGGGAGGCAAGGATAATTTTTAAAGATGAAACCCTGCGGGACCTTATACGGTATTGGACCATGGAATCCGGCGTGCGGAGCCTTGAGCGCGAAATAGCCCGCTGTATAAGGCGTATTGCCCGGGGCGCGGTTAAAAAGGAATACGGCAAGAATCCCGAAAAGCCGGTAAAGTCCTTCCACAAGATAATCCACCCGGAGGATCTTGAAAAAATTTTGGGAAGACGGAAGTACAAGAACGACGTGGTCTTTAAGGAAGCCCGCGTCGGGGTAACCTACGGCCTTGCCTGGACCGAAACCGGGGGAACCATATTGCCCGTCGAAACCAGCCGCTTTGAGGGACACGGCGAGCTTACAATTACGGGCAATCTGGGGGACGTAATGAAGGAAAGCGCCCGTATTGCCCTTTCCTACATCAGAAGCGCGGAGGGGCGTTACCGTTTTTGTGTAAGCGACGTGGGCAAAACCGATTTCCATATTCATGTCCCCGAAGGCGCCATACCCAAGGACGGCCCCTCCGCGGGCATTACCCTTGCCGCGTCGCTGCTCTCCACCCTTTGCCAAAAAGCGCCGCGGCCCGGCATAGCCATGACCGGCGAGCTTACCCTTACCGGGCGGATTCTTCCCATAGGCGGCCTCAAGGAAAAGCTCCTCGCGGCCCTGCGGAACGGAATGAGCAAAACCCTCCTCCCCGCGGATAACCGCGAGGACTGGGAAGAGCTTGACAGGGACATAAGGGACGCTATTGCCGTCGACTTTGTCGAAACCGCGGATGAAGCCTTCGCCCTGCTGTTCGACAAGAACATTCCCGGGAACCAGAGATCACATCGAACCGGAGGTTCGCGGACACGGAGAAAAAGTAAATGACGTTGCCCTGCGGAATCACGGTTGAATTCTTTCCTTGTATTTCGTTATGCTCAAAACATGAGTTTCCCGCGGGGAAGAAAACTAATCCTACCCATCCTTATCCTGGCGCTTGTTTTTACGGGGGGTTATCTTTTTTTTCGGCCGCCTGTTTTGATCCTTACCGATATTCCCTTTACCGCTCTTTACGGAACCCAAAGGGCCCGGCTGCGGCAGCTTAAGGCGTCCCTTGCCCTTTTGCGGCGGGTAAAGCCGGTAATCATCGCCGACGGGACGGGGCCGGACATGATTGTCTTTGCCGTCGAGGCGGCTTCTTTCCGGCCCTACTGCGTTGTCTTCCCCGCCCGTTACGCTGAAGGCGCGAAAAGATACGCCGAACGGTTCCCCGGGGTAATATCGGTATTGCTTGAAAACTCCGGCGCCGGAATCCGCGGTTACGGCGGTTCCCGCGCCGGCGAAGATCCGGCCGAAGCCGGGGGGCTCAGGGTAGTCAGAACCGACAGAAGGACGGATTTCTTCCGGGCGGGACTCTGCGCGGGGATAATCAGCGGAGGACAAACCGGCAGAATACCCCTGTTTTTGGATAAATATGCCGTCTTTGAAGACCAGGAAGCCTTTTTCAAGGGGTTACAGGAAGGGGGAACGGAAAATTCGCCCCTCTTTTTTACCGCCCCTTCATCTTTGGATAATTTTAACGATCTTACTTGCGCGGTTTTTGCCGGATCCGGCGCGGAAATCTCCGAGAAAAGCCCGAAATTCCCGCTTATCCTCTTTAGCTGGCTTGATCCTGCCCTGACTACCCGCGAAACCCTTCTTGTTTTCGACGATTCTCCCTGGGCTCTCGTGGTGCCGGTGGTAAAAACGGTCCGGGCCCTGCCCGCGGCCGGGGAAGTATCTTCTTCCGAAACAGAAATTCCTTCGAAAATCCTGATTATTTCCGACCGATTTACCGATAATGGTATACTGCGAAGTGTTAAAGAAGCGGTGCGCAGTGAACTCAGGCCCTGAAAAATTGCCCGGCGAAGCGGCAGGGTTTGACAAAGAATCAACAACGAAATATAATAATGTAGAAGAATCTGTAAAGGAGTAAGGGATGAAACACGGCAGTTTCACGGCAATACGCCTTGCCGCATGTCTTATGTGGGCATTTGTGGCAGTTTTATCAAGCTATGGTGACGATGTTACCACTCAATTTGAATCGATGGTTTTGGAGTCCTTCAACGGGGATTCCGATTATACCTGGAAACTCGACGCCAGCAAATTCGCCACAAAAAGTGATGACGAAAGCTATCCCCTGATGACCTATGTCGAGGCCTGGCCTATCGCCGTATACGGTTACAACCGGGACGGCAGCAAGGACCTTAAAAGCCTCGGCATTCATGGGCGCTTCGATCGCCGGGGTTATAATTGGATAGATCTGTATCCCACAAAAGGCGGGGACGGAGACGACGCGGAGGAACCGGTCGAGATTCCCATTCCCGGCCGGATCCAGAACCTGGATATGTGGGTATGGGGTTCCAATCTTGATTACTATATTGAAGTCTATCTACGGGATTACAACGGGGTAGTACACGGCCTTAGGCTTGGCAATATCGGTTATACGGGCTGGAAAAATCTCCGCGTGAACATTCCCACCAGTATCGCCCAGTCGAAGCGGATTCTTCCCCGGCTTGCGGGGCTGACTTTTGTCAAATTCCGCATCTGGACCCAGCCTGTTGAAAAGGTTGGCGATTTCTATATCTACTTCAAACAGTTCAAGGTTCTTACCGATACCTTCGAAAGTCTCTTTGACGGCGACGAGCTGGCGGATCCTGAGCATGTGCAGGAACTCTGGGCAAGCGGCAACAATTAAGGAGGTAAAAAGAATGAAAAGATTATTAATAGTTTGTGTGTTCCTTATGAGTACGGGTCTGCTTTTTGCCCAGCAGTCGGAAGTGGGCGATCCTAATCCCGAAATGCTGGGTATTGACGCGGCCCAGCAGCTTCTTAAAGAAATATCGGTAGATAAATTTGAGCACGACGGCTTCTGGCGTTCCACCATGTCAAGCGACGACGGTTATACCACGGCCAGGCTTTTTTCCGGCAGTCCCGCCGCCAAGGAATCCATTCCGGATGAAGAAGGGATGGACATTCCCGATAAATATGTTCTGGGCGCCAAGGTGGACTTTCTCCGCCGCGGATACAGCAGTTTTACGATTTATCCCCTGCGCCCCATCCCTATCGAGGGCATCACCAAAACCGTATCCCTGTGGATTGCGGGACGGAATTTCAACCACGAGATCAAGCTGCTTTTGGAGGATTTCTTCGGCCGGTACTATGAACTTTACCTGGGAAGGCTCAATTTCCAGGGCTGGAAGAAACTGACCGTCGCTATTCCTCCCCAGGCCGAAGACGGGGTTAATGGCGTGGTGCAGCGGAATTACCATTACAACAACCAGATGGGTATAAAAATCATCGGCTTCCGCATTGACTGCGATCCGATGGAAGCCTACGGAAGCTACTATATCTATTTTGACGATCTCCGGGCGGTAACGGATCTCTTTGCCGAGAACAACCGCGACGCCGACGATATGGTGGACGGCTGGTAGAACGCGCTGTTACCGCGGCATACGGCGCCGGTCGATCGGCAGGGTGTAAGCCGC
>JAISAK010000135.1 GCA_031266695.1 Treponema sp. | reverse complement strand
AACACTTTTTTTATTGTACTAAAGACACGGAAATCTACTTTCATAAAAATCTCCTTGATATAGAAAATACAAAAAATCTAAAAAAACTATATCCGGGTTTTCGCGTTACCGTCAATACTCCGCAAAGTACATTCAAGGTAATATTATACCCCAAGGCCTTGCCTGCCCGGTTCCTATGTTCCTCAACTTTGTTCCGTGAACGCCTTTATTCCCTGATGGATAGTTTTACTTTCTTTGACGATCAACCTTCATTGTAGGAGGCCAGAAGTCGCCGGGTAGGCCAGGCCTTGGGGTACAAGCTTATTATCTTGCATATCTTTTTTATGATAGTTAAGAGACCGAGGTACGAAAAGGCGGCGGTGTGCCACCTCGTGGTCAAAATTTTTTCCAAAACTTGGTAGTTTCCCGAAACATGAAAGTAAACGACATTGCCCCGGGTACTTCTTGCATAAAGGGGGAGGGCTTTATAATATTAGATAAAGGAGTATAATTATGTCCGACAGTGAAAATCCCTACCGGGGTCCTCAAAATCCGGCGAATCCCGGGGCCGCGGATTCCGCCCGGCTTACTGAAAATATGCTGACCTATCTGAAAAAAGCCGCGCCCTGGCTACGGTTTATCGGAATTTTGGGTTTTATCGTCGGCGCCTTTCTGGCTCTGGGGGGAATTATCTTTATCGTCCTTATCCCCATATCAAGCGTCCTTCTGAATGAAATACCGGGCCTTGAGGAGTATGCCGGAATTGCCGGAATATTGCTGGGGCTTTATTTCATTATTCTTGCGGCGCTGTGTTTTTTTCCTGCCCTCTATACCTACAAATTTGGGGCAGGGATTCGGTCCTACCTGTTAAGCGGCACGGATCAGTATCTGGAAACCGCCTTCAAAAATAATAAATCGCTGTGGAAATTTCTGGGCATCTTAGCCATCATCGGTATGGCCTTTATCCCCTTTGCGGTAATAGTGAGTATTATTGCCGGGATCGCCGCGGTCTTTGCCTGATGACCGGATCTGAGCGGGACAAGACCGACACCTTTATGTTCTTCTTTCCCATTGCGCTCATCTCAATGGCCTCAAGTTCCGGCTTTAAGCGATTGGGCAGGCTGTAGCTTGGCGGCGATTGCCGGGTATGTTATGATAAATTTATGCGCTATTACAGTACAAGAAACAAAAACAGGGCGGTAAATTTTGCCGCCGCCGCCCTCGCCGGCCTTGCCCCTGACGGCGGCCTCTTTGTGCCCGGGGAGATACCCCAATACCCGGGGGCGGTCAAGTCCTCCCTGGGGAACATGGATTTTTGTGATATTGCCTTTGAAACCATCAAACTCTACGTGGATTCCGAAATACCCGGCGCGGTGCTGTCGGACCTGGTACATTCCGCCTATCCTTTTACCGCGCCCCTCGTTGCCGTCGGCGACAGGCTGATACTGGAACTTTTTCACGGGCCTACCGCCGCCTTTAAGGACTTTGGCGCCCGTTTTATGGCGCGGGCCTTTGCTTACCTCAGGCGCGGAGAGGATAAGCCCCTGCGGATTCTGGTGGCAACCTCCGGTGATACCGGCGGCGCGGTGGCGGACGGCTTTTTTGAAGTGCCGGGAATTTTCGTCACCGTGCTTTATCCCAAAGGAAGGGTTACGCCCCTGCAGGAACGGCAGATCGCCGGTCTCGGCAAAAACATCTCCGCCCTCGCTGTTGAGGGTACTTTTGACGATTGTCAGCGGCTGGTAAAAGCGGCCCTTGCCGACGAGGGTTTAAGGAAAAAGACGGCGCTCTCCTCGGCAAATTCGATCAATGTAAGCAGGCTGATTCCCCAGGCGGTTTACTATTCAGCCGCCGCGGGCAGAGCCTTTGCCGGCAGGCTCGATCCCGACGGGGAAGCAACGCCGCGGGCAGAGGCCCGCAATGTCCCGCCGCAGGACAGGGCGGAAGGCCGCGGAAGCGAAATGCTTGCGCATAACAACGGGATGGCCGCGCGTTTTGGCGTCCGCGGCGGGGAACCGGCAACGCTTTGCGTACCTTCGGGAAATTTCGGCAACCTGACGGCCGGACTTTATGCCATGAAGATGGGCGCCCCCATCGCGCGGTTTATCGCGGCGACCAATATCAACAAGACTGTGCCCGATTACCTTGCAAACGGCGAGTACCGCGCGCGGGCATCGCAGGCTACCATCTCCAACGCTATGGACGTGGGAGCGCCCAGCAATTTTGAACGCATGGCCGCGCATTTTTCCTGGGAGGAGATGAAGAAGATTATCCTCGGCGTTTCGGTTTCCGATGAAGAGACGGGGAAAACCATTGCGGAGGTTCACCGGGACTGCGGGTATTTTCTCGATCCCCACAGCGCGGTTGGCTGGACGGGGGTGGATAAACTTTTCACGGAAAACAAGATTTCCGCGGGCCCCGTGGGCGTGCTTTCCACCGCGCATCCCGCGAAATTTTCCGAAACCGTTACGCCCCTTGCCGGGCCCGCGCCGGTTCCCGCTTCCCTTGCCAGGGCGAAGGAGCGCAGTGTGCTGTCCCGGATTATTCCCGCGGAGGTTTCCGCGCTGATCGATTTTTTGAACGGAGCACAACAATGAAAGCCTGTCCCTGCGGTTCGGGCCGCGCCATCTCGGATTGCTGCGGGCCCTATATCACCGGAAAAAGCAAAGCTCCCACCGCCGAAGCCCTCATGCGGAGCCGCTATTCCGCCTACGTCGAACACGCGGTGGATTACATCATCAAAACCTGTATCCATGATGTTAAAGATGATGTTGATATCAAACAGACCCGCGACTGGAGCGAAAAATCCCGCTGGCTCGGCCTTAAAATAATTTCTGCGGAAAAGGGAGGCCCCGGTGATACGGAAGGGACGGTGGAATTCGAAGCGGCCTATGAGCGGGACGGCCTGAAGGATATACATCACGAAAAGGCCCGGTTTAAAAAACAGAACGGTGAATGGTTTTACGACGAAGGGGACATAGTTCCGCGGACGGTTGTCCGTACTTCGCCGAAGGTGGGCCGCAACGATCCCTGCCCCTGCGGCAGCGGAAAAAAATACAAGCATTGCTGCGGGTCTTCATAGTGCCCGGCAGGCGGGACGTTCAGGCCTGCTCCCCGGGCTTGGCGTAGAACTGCATCATCCGGACAAAGTAATAGATCTGCTTGTAGGCGCCGGAAATGCGCTGCGCCAGGGGAGCTTCGGAGAGGACTTCGAGTTCCTTCCAGTTCATAAGAAGGTCGTGGGAAGGTTTTTGAAGATCCTCCAAAAGGGTCTTGAGGCTCTGCCCTACAACGATAAGGGCAGCGGTGGAACGATTTATCATGTCCAGCGCTTCTTCATTGACCGTTTTGAGGATAATGGTAACGTACCGCGCCTGGCCTTTGTCCCGGTCGGCCTTGACAATTGCGGCTTTAAGGCGTGATCCGTTCTCGCCTGTGTCGGAAAGGGTTTCGTCAAAGGCTATGAGCGTGTCGGAAAGCTCCATCAGCCGGTGGAAATTTTCGGAGGTCTGCTGGGAAAGCTGGGGCGTAGTCCACTGGCCGCGGATAAGAAGAAGATCGCAGAGTTCCCGGAATTCTTTTTTCAAATGATCCAGCAGAAAGGCTTTGAGATAGTTGACGGCGGCGGCGTAGATGAATCCGGTGAAATTTTTCTTGACGTAGATTTCACCCGTTTTTTCAGTGTAGTACCTGGTACGCTCAATCCCGGCGCTGCCGAAAACCGTCTTTGCAAGGACATCAATCTGGGCATTTCTTTTGGCATTGACAATTTTATCTACCGCTTCTTTTACTTCGAGCCGCCTTGCCTCAAGATAAGCCTCGGCAATGTGTTCGTCGGGAAGAATCGGCTTTGATATCCAGTCGGGTTTTTTGTCGATGTGCCGTACCATAAGTTCAAGGATGCCCGACTTGCGTATATCCTTCAGCAAAAGGAGAATCTTTCTCCACTGTTCAAAGGTTATTATGTCAACGCCGCCCTTGTAAATCTTGAGCGCCTGCAGGGCGTTCTTCCAATCCTGATCGGGATCAACCGCGAAGGAAATTTCAAGAAAATCTTTGAGCTCTTCGGTGAGGTATTCGCCCCGGATGTTGGCGAACCGGGGCTGATAGCTGAAATTGCGTTCCGTTATATTCGAATCGAATTTTTTAAGCAGAAAGAAAAAATCAAAAGCCGCAAAGTGAGCCAGGGAAAGAATAAGATTATAACAGCGATCTATAGCCGCGGTACGATCGGCGTCAAAGGCGGAGGAAAGGGCGGCAAAATTTTCATTAAGGTATTTACCGAGATCCTTGACGGGAACGGTCTTTGCCTGTTCTTCAATCGCTTCGGAAGTCAGCCGCTGTTCCGCTTCCCGGAGGTTTTTATCCAGAAAGATTCCGACAACGGCCTGCTTGAGCTGGGCGGATTTGTCCGCGTTTTGCAGAAACACCTGGGCGGGAGAAATGATCTTGTAAACGTCGAAAAAAAATTTCCCCAGGACTCCCTGGATTTCACCGCTTTTGGGTTTGTAAAAACGGGCATACTTATTTCCGGAAAGTTCCCTCAGGAGCTTCTTGAGTTGATGTTTCTTTTCCGATTCCGGATCTTTGGCGTTTCCGAACAGGGAGAACAGTTTGTCGAAAAAACCGGCGGCCATGAAATTTACTTTTTACGGGAAACAGCCGAGGCCGCTTCGGAAAGTTTTCGGTTAATGTCGCTCAAGCCGGCCCGGGCGCTGCGTCCGCTGTCAAGGGCGTCCTGGTACCGGTTTCCGGAAAGGGCAATCTCCGCCTGATCCGTGCTGAGCCGCGCCGCTTCGAAATCCCGGTTCAGGGAAGTAAAATCAAGCGCCAGCCGCGCGGACTGCGCCGCCTTAAGCCCCTGTTCGGTTTCTTTTACGGCCGGTTTAAGTTCGGCGACAAGGGCGGCCGCCTCTTCCCTCGCGCGGGCGGCGCCGGCTTTTCCGTCGGCAAGGGCCTTGTCGGCGGCGGCAACAGCTTCGGCGGCGTAGGATTTCGCCGCGTCATAACGCTTGGCCTCGGCTTCCGCCTGCATGCGGTTCAGGGCATCACGGGCGCGGGCAAGGGTACTCCCCGCGTAGAGTACGGCGTCGGCGTCATTTTCGGCGCGGGTAACCGCGTCTTGGGCTCTGTTCATTTCTTCGGTGGGCGGCTTGGCGCAGGCGCCTGCAACGAAAGACAGGATCAGCAGTACACAGAAAAGACGGATTTTTTTTAGTTTCATAGGGACTCCTGAAAAAAAATATCTCATTAAATTATATCACGTTACTTTTTACTTTCCTATGGGGAAGCTCCGCAAAAATGCCGAAATTTATGAGATAGATGTCAGCTTTTGTTTCTCGTAAATCTTCACTTCTCATCCTGTTTGCCGGCCTCTGTTCGGCCGCGGCCGCGGCCCTGCTTTTGTGCCGGATTCTTGAGGGCCCCCTCCTGGGCCCGGCCTATGATATGCTCCTTGTCCGGCGTTCCGCGCCTCCGGTTTCCCGCGAAATTCTTCTTATTGATACCGGTGAAATCATTGAACCGGGCGATCTTTTTACTGTTATTATGACCCTTGCCGAAACCGATGCGGCAAAACTTGTTATAGAAGTCCCTGTCCTCGGTTCCTCCTCGGGACGAACGGCGGGTGAAGAAGAGATACACCGGCGTTTCGGTGATGAGTACAGCATACTGGGCTACAATATCAGGAATCTTTTTGAGGCAATCCGCATCGGTTCGGTTCAGCCCCTGGAGTCGGGCAGGTATGTGGAGAGCCTTGTCGAGCTTGCGGAACGGGGCAGGGACAGGCTCATTGCCGCGCTTGTTCATCGGGATACGGCGGCTTCGGTCAGGGCGGCAAGGGCCGCCGTTGTTTTCGGTTCCGTCCT
>JAISAK010000132.1 GCA_031266695.1 Treponema sp. | reverse complement strand
CGGACGGAAGCCCTGGCGCTGCTGAAAAAAGGGGCCGAGTATTTTCAAACCCAGGAGCCGAACAGTCCCATTCCTTATTTGATAGACCGGGCCCTGCGTTTTTCTGAAATGAATTTTATTGAATTGATAGAGGATATGGCGCCCGACGCGGTCGCGCGGGGGCGGGATATTTTAGGCATAAAACAGGAGTAACCGGAAGCGGCGAGCCGCGGACAGGAGGTTGAGGATGACGGCGAATAACAGCAGTCAAAAGTTTATCGCTAAAAACAGGGCGCCCCGCGTCCAAATTGAATACGACGTGGAGGTGAACGGCGCGGAGAAAAAGATCAATCTGCCCTTTGTCATGGGGGTCATGTCGGATCTTTCGGGCAAGCCCGCCGAGCCCCTGCCCAGGGTGGAGGATCGGCAGATGCTGGAAATAGACAGCGAAAATTTTGACGACCGCCTCAAGGCGGTTAAGCCCCGGGTCGCCTTTACGGTTCCCAACGCGCTGGGAGGGGAGGGGAATATCCCGGTGGAAATGACCTTTGAGAGCATGGCGGATTTTTCCCCAGCGGCGGTTACCGCCAAGGTGGAGGGCATCCGGCAGCTTATGGAAGCCCGGCAGCAGCTTGCCAATTTGCTTTCCTACATGGACGGCAAACAGGGGGCGGAGGATCTGCTGAGCCGGGTGCTGAAAGATCCGGCGCTGCTGAAAGCCCTTGCCCAAAAGGCGAAAGAGGCGGACGGCCCCGCTGCGGAAGAAGCCCAAACGAAAAACAAATAAGGAAGGCGCGGCATGTCAGACACAACGGAAAAACAAGATGTCCTTAACCCGGAAACCCTGGAAATATCCGATTTTGAGAGTCTTTTAAACCAGGAGTTTAAACCTAAATCGGAGGAAGCCACCTCGGCGGTGCAGGGGGCGGTAAAGACCCTGGTCAGTCAGGCCCTGGGAAACGCCGCACTGATCTCCAACGACACGGTTAAAACTATCGAGGGGATTATCGCGGAACTGGACAAAAAACTTTCGGCCCAGGTCAATCTTATCATCCACCACCCGGATTTTTCCCGGTTGGAAGGGGCCTGGCGAGGCCTGGATTACCTGGTGAGCAACACCGCCGCCGGGGAACGGCTGAAGATTCGGGTGATGAACATCTCCAAGGCCGAGATCGGCAGGGTGATAAAACGCTTCAAGGGGACCGCCTGGGATCAAAGCCCGCTCTTCAAAAAATTCTACGAGGAAGAATACGGCACCGCCGGGGGCGAGCCCTTCGGCGCGCTGATCGGCGATTTTTACTTTAACCAGACGCCGCCGGACATGGAGGCGCTAAAGGGCCTGGGGCAGATCGCCTCGGCGGCCCATATGCCCTTTATCGCAGCGGCGGATCCCTCGATCATGAACCTGGATTCCTGGCAAGAGCTGGCCAATCCCCGGGACATCGCCAAGATATTCAACACCCCGGAATACGCAGCCTGGAGGTCCTTTCGGGATTCCGACGACAGCCGCTATGTGGCGCTCTGTCTGCCCCGGGTCTTGAGCCGGACTCCCTACGGCGCGAAAAGCAATCCGGTGGAGGAATTCGATTTTGAGGAAGACACCGGCGCGGGGGACAGCACAAAATACAACTGGATGAACGCTGCCTACGCCATGGGGGTAAACATCAACCGGTCCTTCTCTGCCTACGGCTGGTGCGCCAATATCCGGGGGGTGGAATCCGGGGGCATGGTGGAGGGCCTGCCCACCCATACCTTCCCCACCGACGACGGGGGGGTGGCCATGAAGTGCCCCACGGAAATCGCCATCACCGATCGCCGGGAGGCGGAATTGTCCAAAAGCGGATTTCTGCCCCTGCTCCATTGGAAAAACACCGATTACGCGGTCTTTCTGGGGGGCCAGACTTTGAACCATCCCCAGGAATTCGATTCCCCCGAAGCGACCGCCAACGCCAGCCTTTCCGCCCGGCTTCCCTATATTTTTGCCACCAGCCGTTTTGCCCATTACCTTAAATGTATCGTCCGGGACAAAATCGGCTCCTTCAAGGAAAAAGAGGATATGCAGACCTGGCTTTCCAATTGGATAGCCGGCTATGTGACCGGGGACCCCAACGCTTCCGAGGAGATCAAGGCGAAGTATCCCCTGGCCGAGGCAAAGGTGGAGGTTGAATCCCTGGAAGGGCAGCCGGGGTATTACACCGCGCGGTTTTACCTCAGGCCCCATTATCAGCTTGAAGGGCTTACCGCTTCCCTTCGTTTGGTCACCAAGGTGCCGAGCGGTTCGTAAAAATTTAAAAAAACGCGGAGTATTTCGCGGATAAAACATCGTTGCTGTGAAATTTAAATTTCGAAACAGCATTGCTAATCTATGTGGAGGCTATTATGGCAAGCGTTTATTTTTTACAGCTGGAAGGCATTGAGGGACAGGCTTCCGACAAGGCCCATGACAAATGGCTGGAACTCATGTCCTTTTCCCACGGCGCTGTCCAGAACGCGTCGATCCAGCGGGCCGGAGACGTGGCGGGGCGGGGGCAGTTTTCCCCCTTCTCCTTTGTGCACGCGGTGGACAAGGCTTCGCCGAAACTACAGCTTTTCTGCATGAACGGCAATAAAATCGGCAAGGCCGTGTTCCAGTATTGTCGGGTTATCGCGGGAGTCCAAACCCCGGTGTATGAAGTCACCCTGGAAAATGTGCGGGTCGCGAAGGCGGAGATTCTTACCATCGACACCGTTTCCAGCGATCCCCTTACCCAGCAGCCCGTGGAAAAGGTGGACCTGGTGGCGGGGAAGATCACCTGGAAGGTTACGCCCATTAAACCCGACGGTTCCAAGGATGGGGCGATTGAGGCGGCCTACGATCAGATCGCCAACGAATAGGCGAATCGTTTCACAACGATACGCTTAGCAGCGATACGCGTCG
>JAISAK010000012.1 GCA_031266695.1 Treponema sp. | reverse complement strand
AACCGCCGGCGGCTTTACCATCAGATCCCGGTGGCAAAAACACTATCGAACCCTTGCCGAATACCGCGAAAAAGCCGCCGCGCTTCCCCGGCGGGAAGATTCCGGTTCTTCGGAAGCGGCAAAAAAAGCGGCGTCGAATCTTCATTTTTCGGCCTGCGGATTTATTCCGACTACGGGGCCGGGGCACGGCAAAAAAATCGCCGAAGCCCTTATAGACGAAGCGGCTTCGGAGCTGAATCCGAAGAAAGGCGCGGCGCCCTTTCATCTGATTATAACCGCCGGCGGCGACGGAACCGGCCTTGAAGCGCTCACGGCTCTTTACCATGCCCCCGCCGTGCTCCGGAGCAATACGGCGATTCTCCGTTTCCCTATGGGGACAGGCAACGACGGCGCCGACGCGGCGGATCTTTCCGGCGCCCTGGATTTCCTTATCAACCCGACGCATATCGAATACGCGCGGGCCCTCAAACTGCTTGTTTCGCCGGAGGGGCCCGCCCGTTCAAGGGGTCCCTTTCTTGCCTTTAACGTACTTTCGGTCGGCCTTGACGCCTTTGTGACGCATTGGACCAATAAAATGAAAGGGAGGCTCCCCGGGGATTCCTATAAGTTGTGGGTGGATATTGCGTCCCTTCTCTATGACAGGCTTTACACGGTTGATTTTCTTGAGGTCCGCGCCTTTGACGAAAGGAAAAAGGAGACCCTGTTTTTTCGGGAAAAGCTGCTTCTCCTCGCGGCGGGCGTTTCCGGGCACAGAACCTACGGTTCCCACAAGAAGATTCTTCCCGATGATCGCAACGTATGCGCGGTACGGCAGATGTCCCTCTTCCGCAAACTTTTCTTCAAGGGGCTTTTTAACACCGGCTCCCATACGGACAAACCGGAAGCGATTCTCTTTACGGCCCACCGGGTGGAATTTTCGGGCTCCCATCCTATCCTTGCCCAGATGGACGGCGAAACCATTCTGCTGCAAAAAGAAGATTTTCCCGCGGCCCTGGAGCTTTCCGATCCGGTCATACCGGTACTCCGGCGCGGATAGGTTTTTAATACTTTTCCTTGATTTCGACCCGGACTACTTCACCGGCGGCCTTGAGCGCCCTGGCAAGTTTTGAAATATCCGTGGAATTGGGGATGCTTACCAGGAAGCGGAGGCGGGTACCTTTCCCTTTGCCGACCCCCTGATTCACATCTATCGACTGGCTGTGGATTCCAAAGTTTTTAATTATCTCAAGGGCGGCGCCGGTGTCGGGGTTGGCGTCGTGTTTGTAGTGTATTTCCAGCAGTTTATTGCGCTCGGAAGGGAAGAGCCGTTTTTCAAGGTCGCCCAGGAAAATCAGGGTGACGAGGGTCATAATTTCCACGGCGGCCGCGGCAATATACATACCGGCGCCGATGGCAAGCCCCAGGGCCGCGATGAGCCAGAGCGAGGCGGCCGTGGTGAGGCCCCTGACATTGTTGCCCAGCCGGATCATGGCGCCGGCGCCGAGGAAGCCTATGCCGGAAACTACCTGGGCCGCGATTCTTCCGGGGTCGCCTTCCCCCGCGGGGGTGAATTCCTGGGGCAGCCAGATTGAAAGCAGCATAAGAAGGGTTGCGCCCAGACAGATAAGAATATGCGTCCGTACACCGGCAACCTGGTGGCGGCTTGCGCGTTCAAAACCCAGGATGGCCCCGGCGACAAGGCTTAGTCCCAGGCGTTCAATTATGATTATTTCGGTTAAAGGATCGGCATTTATCATTAATATTAGTTTATACCCGCGCCAGGATACTTTCAATCATTTTCGTAAAACGCAGTTCTTCTTCCTGAATCAGAACGACAAAAGAATTGTCTTCGGCCTTTCCCAGAACCGTTTCCATTTCCTTCTGGCTGCGGAAGGTGGCTTTTTTCATGGGATTACGGTAATCCTTGGCCCTTGTTTCGTACACCTGGCAGCTTATCCAGCGCCGTGTTTCAAGGGCGGCCGCGAGGCTCTGTCTGAAGGCCGCCGCCCCGCCGGGCTCTCCGGCAGGCGGGCCGTCCCCATCGGGCAGGCCGCCGGCCTTATCCGTACCTTCCCCCCGCAGCAGGCCCAGCACCGACCACGCGTGCCGGACTTTGTCCAGGGGGTACTCGGCGTACCAGGACTCGTAAACGCCGTGTATTTCTTCCCAGGTTTTGAGCTTCCCTTCGCGAATATCCCCGCGAAGATCGTCCACCCTGAAGGCCGGACAGATTTGTCCGCCGATGTTTGCCCAGGCCCGGACGCGTTTGTCCGGTTCCGCGGGGCCCAGCAGCGCGGAAAGGCCGGCAAAGTCAAGTTCCGGCCGGGAGTCCAGAAAGAAGGCGAGGGTCTTTGCCGCGTAAAACTCGAGCATGCGGCGGTAGGCGGCTATTGCCTTGAAAGGTTTTATAAGAACCTGCCCGCGCCTGCCTCGTTCAAGATCCTGCGCCGGTATGATCCGCGGTTCGCTGCCTTCCCGGCCCGCAAAGGCGTAACCCGTGTCCTGCAGCCGGCTTTCAAGCAGGCCAAGGGAGATAATTATTTCTTCCGCCGTATCCGGCGCAAGATAATCGCTTTCAATATGCTGAATTTTTTTCTTCCGCCGATCCCTGTTCCGGGTCTTCCAGGAATTCCGTTCCAGGGCGTAGAGGTTGTGGATCCAGAAATAGGCGGGCATTACCTCAAGCCGGTTTTTGTGTACATTGTTGTTGACCAGCGAGAAGGGGAAGGGAATCCTGAGCTCCGACGGGTATTCGCCCTTCGCGATAAGCGTAAAGGAGGCGAACCAGCTTGAATGTTTAAGGCTTACCGCGAGGCCCGGCCAGAAGCCGCGGCCCGCCCGGATCTCCCCGTCGTTGGCGCGGCTGTTGTGATTGGAGCCGATGGTCGCCGCCGCGGCCATGTTCGACATGCCCTGGATAAGAGAGGCGATCAGAAAGGAATTGTTGTGGTGCTGCTCGTGAACGGGGAAAATAAGGTTGTTGAGAATTTCGCAGCAGGAAATGGTCGAATTATCGCCTAACACCGAATGGATAAGGCGCGCCCCGTATTTCAGGGTGCAGTTCCTCCCCATGACAAAACGTACCGCCTTGGATCCGTAAAAAACGTGGCAGCCGTAACCCACAATGCCGTTTACCATCTCGACGCCCTCGCCGATCTGGCTAGGCTCCTCTTCCGAAGAAAGAATGGTTACGTTTTTAAGTTTGTTCGCCCCCTTGATGTAGGCGCAGCTCCCGACGGCGGTGTCCTTGATAATGGCGCAGCTTTTAATCACCGTGCCGGAATCGACTGTTCCGTAGCTTCCCAGCTTTCCGCCCCAGCGTTTCTGGGTAATCTCTTTTAAGCGCCCGAGCATTTTCGTATCATCCCGGTAGGCTGCCCAGAGATAAGCGTCGGCGGGGATCATCTCCGCGAAGGGAAGGACGGACCTCCCCCCGGATTCGTTCATCACGTCGATCCAGATGCGGACATCTTCCTTTTCCCCGTCTTTTATTACGCCGTTGCCGAATTTCGCGTGATTGGTTGTCTGCATTTCATCTATCCGCGAGAGTATGCAGTTATCCCCGATGATGTAGTGGGAAATATAGGAACAGTCCTGTATGGCCGTATCACTCCCGATATCGCAGGAAATAATCGTACTGTTCCGCAGGCCCGAGGGAACGCAGAAATCATGATGCCGGAGAAGCACGTTCCGCAGAGCCCCGATCCGCAGGCGGCCGTAAAAGCTGCAATTCCGGATCAGGGCGGGCTCAAAGGGATCGGTTACGAAAAAATCATTCCAGTCCGAGCAGTAGTTTTCGTTTTTTGTGAGAATTTCAATTTCATGGGATTTGAGCTTTCGCCAGTTCTGTTTTGTTGTCTGCTGATCCCTCAGCCAGTATTCGTCCTTTCCTTCGGGAAGGGATTCGCCGGATATAAAATCGTAGCCGTATCTGCCGGGGGGCAAAATGCTTATTTCCCGCATAGATTTCCTTTTTTATACTCCATAGATTCGAGTTTGTCAGGGAATATGTTTACGGGCCGAGGCAAGAATCCTCTGGAAACCCGAATTGGGTTTTTTAAGTTCCCGGGAACCCCTCGTAATTTTACAAAGGGAGATTCCGAGATTCCGCGCGATTTCCCTTTGGGGAACCTTCTGCTCAAGGGCCTTGACCAGGGCCCACCGCGCCGCGATATCGGCCGTTTCCGCCGGCGTCAAAAGGCAGCGCAGAAAAGCTTCGACAAGCCCCGCGTCGTTTGTAACGGAAAGGGCAAAGGCCAGTTCCCTCAGGTTTTCATTCACCCTGGGATCGTCATTTTTCATGGATATATTATAGCGGAAAAAGACGTGCAAGAATATATCATACCCCCTTGGCCTTGCCTGCCCGGCTCCAATAAAAGATATCCAA
>JAISAK010000007.1 GCA_031266695.1 Treponema sp. | reverse complement strand
AGGACGGCCGGGTTGTCCGCGCCCCGGCCCGCCGCGGCCATTGAAAAATCGTCGCTCACGATAATTCCGCGGAAGCCCAATTCGCCCCGGAGCCAGCCTTCCAGGACCGCGCGGGAAAGGCTTGCGATGGCGCCGGCGTCCCTGGCGGGAACCAGGGTGTGGGAGGCCATTACGGCCCGCGCCCTGCCGTTCTTTATCAGCGCGGCAAAGGGGCCGGCAAGCTCGTCGAGGAATTCCCTGCCCCCCGCGATGATTGAGGGAAAATTATGCGGATCGGCGCCGGCGCTTCCCGGAAAATGCTTTACCACGCAGAGAAGACCCGCCTGTTCCATGCCCCGCTCAAAGGCGGCGGCGGCTTCCCCGGCAAAAAGGGCTTCGGGGCCGTAGGAACGGTCGTCAAGAAAAGCGCGGTTATCCTCCCGCAGATATTCGGCCACCGGCGCGAGGTTTACGTTTATTCCGAGGGCCCGGAGTTCCGTCCCGGCGCGGCGGCTGTCCCTTTCCACAAGCTCAAGGGCCCTTGCCCGCCCTTCCCTTTGGGCAAGCTCCCAGTAAGTCCCCGCCGCGGGAAGGGAGGCGACGCCGGGCTGAAAACGGTTGACCGAGCCGCCCTCGTGATCAACCGCGACAAGGGGAGGAATGACAGGTTCCGCGCCGGCCCGCACGATAAGGGCGGCGCATTCGGCGATAAGGTTTTTTATCCCGCCGTTGTCCGTGTCAAGGTTATACCGGAAAAGCACAATTCCCCCGGCGGGACATTCGTCCAAAAGCAGCCTCATGCCGGGAGCGGGATGTTCCCGTCCGTCAATGCCGGAGATGATAAGCTGGGCCGCGAGGCGGCGGTCGTCCAGGGCCGCGGCGAGGTCCGCCGCCCTGGCGCGGTTTTTTTCAAGAACGGCGTCCCCGGCGTCTTCGCCGTCTTCCGCGTCTTCGGCGGCCCGGGACGCGAAGGGTTCCGCCGGGGCTCCGGCGGCGGGATTCCCCGCGGTTCCCGCCCCGGTTCCGTCCGCCTTCCCGGAACAGGAAGCAATGAGGAGGGGCAGCAGCAGGATACAAAAATATCGCATTAGGGGATATTATATAAATTTAACGCAAGCGGCGATACCGCCGCTTTTTACAGGAGTGACCATGTCCCTTAACTGGAAGGAAATCAACCTTATCCTTTCGGAACTTGATTTGCCGGGCTTTCAAATTCAAAAAGCGGTGCAGAGCGCCTACGACCTTATCGGACTGCGGATTCACAAAAAAGGAATAACCCGGCAGCTTCTGGTGTCCCTCAGCCCCGGCGCGTGCCGTTTTCACGAAACCTTCAGGGCCCTTCCCAAAAGCGACAAGCCCCTCCGCTTCGCGGAATTCCTCAATTCCCGCGTAATAAACGGCCGGATAGAATCCGCGGAACAGCTTGGGGACAACCGCATTATCCGAATCCTTGTACGGCAGGGCGAAGAACGATACCGGCTCTATATACGGCTCTGGTCAAACGCGGCGAATTTTATTGTAACCGGCTCCGGGGGAACGGTGTTAGACGCCATGCGGAGGATTCCCAAACGCGGGGAAGTGAGCGGCGGCTCCTACGCGCCGGAGGAAGCGGCCGGCCTGAGGCAGAGTTCCGCCGGGGAATACGGGGTGCGGGAGCTTGCCGGCGGCGCTTCGTTCAACGAAAAAATAGACGCCTGGTACGCCGAACACGGAGGCGGCCTTTCCCTGGAAGCGCTCAGGGAACAGGCGCGGCGGAACATCGAGGGCAGCCTGGAGAGGATACGCGCGGCCCTGGAAAAACTCAGGGCAAAGGAAGCCGAATTCGGCGCCGCCGGCAGGTTCAGGGAGTACGGCGACATAATCCTTGCCCAAGGAGCCCTGATAAAACCGGGCGACGCCTGGCTTGAAGCGGAAAATTTCTTCGCCCCGGAAAAGGACGGCGGCGCCGGAGCTGAAAGGGTGCGGATCAAGCTTGATCCGAAAAAAAGTCCCGCTGCCCAGGCGGCGCAGTATTACGAGCAGTACCGGAAAGCGAAAAAAGGTCTTTCCGGCATACGGGAGGAAATAAAGGCCGGTGAAGCGGAATTGGGGAAGCTTGAGGATCGCCTCGCGCGGTTCCTTGAGGAAGACAATCCCCTGGTTCTGGCAAAGCTCCTTAAAACCGGCGGCGTAAAGGCAGGCCCTCTTTCGGCGCAGGACAAAAAGCGGCCGGGCCTTTCCTTCAGGCGCGGGGACTGGTTGATCATCGTAGGAAGGGACGCCGCGGAAAATGACACCCTCCTTCGCAGGCACGTAAAAGGAAAGGATCTGTGGCTTCACGCCAGGGATTTCCCCGGTTCCTATGTGTTCATAAAACAGCGGCCGGGAAAAACCGTGCCCCTGGAAATACTCCTCGACGCGGGAAACCTGGCGATTTTTTATTCCGGGGGCCGAAACAACGGCGAAGGGGATCTGTTTTACACCCAGGTAAAATATCTGCGCAGGGCGAAAAACGGCCCCAGGGGCCTTGTCATTCCCACCCAGGAAAAAAACCTCCATATTAAAACGGACGAAAAAAGGCTTCGGGAGCTGGAAAACTGCCGCGTTGAAAAGACATAACCGGCCGAATTTTTACGGTTCCCGGGGGTTTTAACGGCGTTTCTCTTGTATTTGGAGGGGGCCGGAAGTAGAGTTGTTGTATGGAGGAATTTTTCCCCGGCAAAGGACGCATCCGTTCCCCTGTTGTGGGGGGAATATTCTATCCCGAAGACAAAGCCGGAGTTCTGTCAATGCTTTCCGCCCCCCTGCCCGCCGGCCAAAACGCGGAAAAAAACGGCCGGGCAACGGCCCTTATCGCGCCCCACGGCGCCTGGGAAATTTCCGGAAGCGTCGCGAAAGCCGCTTTTTCCGCGGCCGCGGTCACAGCCGCGGACAGGGGCGGCGCGAAGAGTCCTTCACGGATAGTCCTTATGGGCCCGATTCACGACTTGAGGGAAGACGGGCTCTTTCTTTCGGATTCCCACGCCTTCAGAACACCCCTGGGGGATATTCCGGTTGACCGGGAAATCAGCGAAAAACTTTTCTCCTGCAGTACGCTTTTTGAAATAAACGATATTCCCCACCTTCGGGAACATTCCCTTGAAGTCCTTCTCCCGTTTGTCAAATACGGTTTTCCCGGCGCGAAAATAGTTCCCGTTCTGATGGGGAATCCCAGGCCGGCGCTTATTTCCGCCCTGGCAAGGGCGCTGCGCGTTATTTTCGAGCCAATCCTGGACGACACCCTGCTGGTTATCTCCAGCAATCTTTCTATTGATACCGATGAAACACGCTCCCTTGGGCAGGCGGAGGAATGTATCAGGCGGCTTTTTGAAAAAGATGCCGACGCCCTTATCGCCGGCCTGGCGGAGAAGCGGTTTAAACTCTGCGGCGGCGGCCTTGTGGCGAGTCTCCTTAAAAGCGGGCTGGTTGATTCCATGCAGGCCAGGCTGATTACAAGGCCCCTTCTTAAAGGCCAGACCGAAGACGGCGCGGTGATATATTTTGGGGCTCTTTCCTACGAGCGGGTACGTTGATAAAATTATCCGGTAAAAAAATGCTGTTAAACCGGCCCTTTAAGATTCTACCCCGGACTTTTCTCCTTACGCTTCTGCTGCATTGGTGTTTTCTTTTCCCCGCCCCGGCGGAAGGGCTCGACGCGGAACTGGTACTCCGCGCCTTTCAGCACAGCTACCCCGAGAAAATCGACGATGTTTTTTTCACGGACGGGGACTGGGTTATCCGCGCCGGCGGCAGGAATTTTTTCTGGGCCGGGGGAAGGCTTCTTCCCGAAGCGCTTCGGGCAAAGGCGGAATCCTACAGCCCCCAGGTCTTTGAGGTTTACCCGAGGTCGGTTCCCTCCCCGGCCATTTATTCCTCCCGCTATGTGGAAGCCCTCCGGCTGCAGGGCGGCGCCGAGGCGCGCCGAAACCGCGAGGAACACAACCGGGATTTTCAGGCCCTCCTCTTCGGCGGATTGAGCCGCCGGGAAATAGAAAGCCGCCTTAGAAACAGCGAGTTTTTAGGCAAAAAAATTGTTGTTCACGAAGACATAGTCCCGGCTCTGGAACGGATAGATGACGCCATAAGAAAAATGGCCAGCCCCGAAGCCGGGGGCGGCGAAATTTCCTCCTTCATTGCTTCCGTCGGACAGGTGGGCGCCTATAACTGGCGCGCGATACGGGGGACGGAGCGCAGAAGCTACCACAGTTGGGGGCTTGCCCTTGACATACAGCCAAACAAAATTGGGGGCAAGGCGATCTACTGGCTTTGGGAACGTTCCCGCAGGGATGACTGGATGCTCGTTCCCCCGGAAGACCGCTGGTCTCCCCCGGAACGGGTTATTGAAGCTTTTGAGCGCGAAGGTTTTGTCTGGGGAGGCAAATGGGCTCTCTACGACAACATGCACTTTGAATACCGGCCGGAACTCCACGAAATAAACCGCCTTCTTGCCGCTTCGTCTTCCGGCGCCGTAAACCCGGAAAGCGCGCGTCTCCCGGCTTCCGGCCAGGACCTTCACCACCTGTACCCCGACGACATAATAGGCCGGGGAAAATAGAGAGCAAGGAGCAAAGAAAAATTTTAACCACGAACAACACAAACACAACGGACGAACCGGGGAAAATTGCTACCCTAAGGCCTGCTTAGAACCGCGACGGCGGCGCCGAAAAGACTGGCCTGCTCTACGGGAGAGATAACATAGGGCCGCGGCTTCCCCTTTGCCAGCATTATGTGCAGCCAGGATTCCAGGGCCCTGCGCATTCCCTTGTAAACAAGATAGGTAGTTCCCTCAACCGCTATCCGGACAGGGGCGTAGGGCTCGCAGCCGGGCCTTACGCGTTCAACCGCGGCGGCCAGGACTGCCGCGGAAAACAGGGCGCCCCTCTCGGTAATTATCGAGGCAAGATACTGAACCGAAGCCAAAGCGCCGCCTTCGTCAAGGGCGAAAAGATCGCCCAGGGGCCCCCGGGCGGCCAGGGGAGCGCGGAGAAACTCGTTAAGATCCTTCGTTTCCAGGCGGGGCATGGCAAGAAGCTCCTCCGATTTTCCGAAACGAACCGCCTTGTCCTTTACAGCCTGCTTCAGAATATGCAAAGTGAGGGGGCCGAGGTAAGCGCCGGAAGTTGCTTTTTCCAGCATATATGCGCCGGGGGTTTTGGTAGTGTCGTCGTATTCCCTGTCCAGTGGACCCCGAAAGCGGAGCGCGAAAGTACCGGTTTCACAGACTACAATCTGGGGCGATTCCTTCGATTCAAAACCAATCTTGGGAATGCTCTGTTCGGGATAGGCCGTGTTGAAACCGGTGCCCAGAATACAGCCGATAACCGGCCCCCCCGGAAAACCATAGACGTTTTCCGAAGACGCCTCTCCGCCGCCGGCGGGAATTGTCACAAGGCCGGAAAGCAGGGTCGCCGCCGTATCGTTTAAAAGAACGATGGGGCCGGAATAGCCGAAACCCCGGCGGCCAAGGGCTTCCCTCAGTCCCTGTCCGATTGGCTTTCCGATAACCTCGGGGGCGTCAACTTCCTTGCTGAAGGCCATCAGGATGCCTTCGGCGCCGGCGGTTATTTTCATCGCGTAGGAGAAGGTGAAACCTATACCCGCGATACCGGGGTTTTTTCTGAGCAGCGGAAGAATCAATTCCGCAATCTCGTCAAAAAAGCGATCCGCGCCCAGCCTTCCCTTTGTGCCGGGCATGGGCGCCTTGACGGTTCCTTCCGCGAGGGCCTTCCCCTGTTCGCCAAAGTGAACCAGGGCGGCCCGCAGGTTCGTACCGCCCGCGTCGAGGGCAAGAACGGTCTTGCCCGCCGGAACCGCGGCAACGGGACTGATATATGAAGGAATCATGGGAAGGCTCGAGATCTGCCCCCGGAGACCCCGTTCCATATCAATGAGTACGTCCTCGACCAAAGCCAGGGGATCCCAGTTGTCGTAATGAAATCCATAGTACCGGGCAAACTCGGACAATTCATCCGGATTAAAAGACGCCATAGGCAAACCTCGGTTTTTGTAAATTGTTCCTTATCCAGTATAAAGAATTAATAACAAAGAAAAAAGCGTCGGGTAGCCCGCCAAAGACATTCAAGGTAATATATCATACTCCTTGGCCTTGCCTGTCCGGCTCCTATGTTCCTCAACTTTGTTCCGTGAACGCCTTTATTCCCTGACGGACAGTTTTATTTTCTTTGACGATCAACCTTCATTGTAGGAGGCCAGAAGTTGCCGGGCAGGCAAGGCCAAGGAGTATAAGGTCTTTTCTTGAATATTTTTTTTGGTGATAGGTAAGAGGCCGAGGTACAAAGCCTGCCGATCCGGAATATCGTGATTCATTCTTGACACTTTAGGACAGGGTATGGTATGAAATGGAAAATGAGTGCTGTGCGTTTTTCCTTAATTGATAATTTACCCCTCCCCGTTAAACGTATAATAGTTTTTCCGGGTAATTTTTTTCTTCTCCCGGTTGCATCTAATTCCTTATATAATATAGACTTACCCCCCC
>JAISAK010000302.1 GCA_031266695.1 Treponema sp. | reverse complement strand
GGCGGGCAGTTCCGGCCCCCGGGGAACATAGGCGAAGGACAGGCCGGGCAGCAGGGAACGCCCCAGCGTGAGCAGCGGAGTCCGGCCGCCGCCTTTCCAGTCGACAAGAAAGGCACGGGGCTCCCAGCCGAACCGGGCCTTGAAGCGCCCCCAAAGGCCGGACTGCAAAAAGGAAGCGGCCCCGCCGCAGTCCTTCAAGTCCGCGGGGCTGATGTTCAGAACCGTTTCGGGTTTACCGGGTATCATTTGTACGCCTAATGCACCTCGCCGTCGGAGACGATCTTCGTGCAAACCGGCTTATCCAGAAGGGTAAAGGCCCTGCCGCCGGCCCGGACCGCATTGTTTTTGACCGTGATGGGAACGGAAAAAAAGGCGTCGATGCTTATTTCCGGCGGCGGCTCCGCTCCGGCTTCCTGCCCCGCCAGCCGCACCCTGGTTCCCGGAGGGCTCTCCCCGGCGTCAAGGACTTCGCATCTTTCGGCGGGCCGGCCTTCGGCGTCAAGGCCCCTTTCATCGGAGGCCGCAAGGAGCATGCCCCGGGATTCAATCCCCCGGAGCTTCGCCGCTTTGAGGTTATAGGCCACGATGATTCGCCTGCCGAGCAGCTCCTCCTCTTTGTAGAAGGGAACAAGCCCGGAAACGATGGTTCGCTCCTCCGGCGTGCCGTCCGGGTTTTGGCCTGTTTCAAGGCCGATGACGTAAAGCTTGTCCGCCCCGGGGTGGCGCCCGACCGCGGTAATTTTTGCGGCCCGGAGATCCAGGGTTGAGGCAAAGGCCGCGGCGATTTCTCCGGGACTTTTCGCGGGGGCCCCTTCGGGCGCGGCTTCTTTGCCGTCCGCCGCCTTCCCGGTTTTTTTCGCTTCTCCGCCCCTTTCCCCTTCCCGATCTTTCTGGCTTCCCGAATAGCGGCGGCGAAGGGTTTCGACAAGCTCATCCTCAAGTTTTGAAAAAAGCACTTCACCGGAAATTTTGACCGCCGGATCCAGGCCCCGGGCCTTTCCGATATTCTTCCAGGAAAGATCCCTTCCCGGGCAAAGGCCGAAGAAGGAAGCGATTTTGAGGGCCGTGGCGGGCATATAGGGTTCGATTAAAACCGCAAGGTCCCGGACAAGAAAGGTAAGGTCCCGGATAAGGGCCTCCGCCCCGGGAGGATTTTCCGTACGCATCCGCCAGGGCTCCGAGGCCTGAAAATATTTATTGGCAAACGAAGAAAGCTCAAAAATCCCGCGGAAGGCGTCCCTGAGTTCCGCCCCTTCGAGTTTTTCCGCAATTTCCGTTTCGTATTTATTTACCTGCTCCCAGAAGCGGGCGTCGCTTTCCCCCTCCGGCAGCCTGCCGTCGTAGTAGCGCATAACGAAAGATATTGTCCGGTTGACAAGGTTCCCCAGGTTTCCGATAAGCTCGCCGTTTACCTTCTCCTGGAAGTCCTTCCAGGTAAAGAGGGCGTCGGCCTTTTCCGGCCTGTTGTAGTAGATGTAAAAACGCCATACGTCCGCGGGGATTCCGGTTTCCATCACGTCGGTGCCGAAGACCCCGATGCCCCGGGACTTCGAGAATTTTCCGCTTTCGTAGTTGAGGTATTCGGTACTGGACATGTGGTATAACATTGTCCACCTGTCGCCGCTCCCGAGGAGGCTTGAGGGGAAGATCACCGTGTGGAAGGGAATATTGTCCTTGCCGATGAACTGGAAAAGCTCTACCTCTTCCGGGCTTTTCCACCAGTAGGCAACAAACTCATGCCAGTCGGCGAAAACCCGGCGGGGCTTTCCGCCGGGCAGTCCCGCGCCGTCCGCGCCCTTTGCCAGCTCATCGCCCAGATTGCCGGTTATGGAAATGTAACCGATGGGCGCGTCAAACCACACATAGAAAACCTTGTTTTCGTAGCCGGGGCGGGGAACGGGAATGCCCCATTTGAGATCCCGGGTAATGGCGCGTTCCCGCAGGCCGTCCCGAATCCAGGCCTGGGTCATCTGCACCGCGTTATTCGCCCAGGCCCCTTTCACGGAGGCGTCCTTTATCCACGCCTCAAGCCTGTCCTTGATTTGGGGAAGGTTTATGTAGAGGTGCTTTGTCGATCTGAGGGTGGGAACAGAACCGCAGGCCGCGCAGCGGGGCTCCTTAAGCTCCGTGGGGTCAAGAAGTTTGCCGCAGGCTTCGCACTGATCCCCCCGCGCCTCGGGCGATCCGCAGTGGGGGCAGACGCCCCGGATGTAACGATCCGCGAGGAACCGGCCGCAGCGGCCGCAGTGGAGCTGCTCAAGGGTCTGCTCCGAGATAAAACCCGCGGCGTCGAGCTTTTTAAATATGTCCTGGGTCACTTCGGTTTGAATCGGCGTTGAGGTACGGCCGAATTTGTCAAAGGCGATATTGAACCAGCGGTAAATGTCCGCGTGTATTGCGTGGTAACGGTCGCAGAGCTCCCGCGGGCTTACCCCTTCCTCGGCGGCTTTGTTCTCCGTGGCGGTTCCGTATTCATCGGTGCCGCAGACATAGAGGGTTTCATAGCCGCGCAGCCGGCAAAAACGGGCAAAGGCATCCGCGGAAAGCACCTGGATAAGGTTTCCCAGGTGGGGCACGTTGTTCACATAGGGAAGCGCCGAGGTAATGAGTTTTCGTTTCATGGCTTCTGATAATAGTGAAAGAAGGAAAAAAAGTCCAGCTAAGGCGCAAAATACATGCAAGGCAAGATATTATGCCCCAGGCAGTACGAATGCGCTTGAAAATACACGGAACTTCGGGCACGAACTTGTAATAAATTTTGTGTAAACGGCTATACTACTATAAAGAAAATACAAAAAACCCCTTGTAATAATGCAAAAACACGCATAAACGCTATTACTCTTCCATTCATATTCCCTATAAATTGGGAAGTAATAATACTCGATAAACCACCCACCGAAAAATAGATCGCTAAAACAAAATCAAGTTTTGTTCCTTTAATTTCCGTTGTTGTTTTTCGTTCATATTTTTGATAAGCGATATACTTACGGATAAGATAAATCAAAGCGGAAAGTTGAAGGGCAAAGGCACAAAGGATAAA
>JAISAK010000249.1 GCA_031266695.1 Treponema sp. | reverse complement strand
ATGATATTAACCCCATGCACCGGCTTTGGTCCGACGGGCGCTGGATCAAGGCCTATCTTGCCCACGGCTGCTACTGGCACAACTGCGCCTTCTGCGACGTAAGCCTTGATTATATCCGTTCTTTTGAACCGGTTGATACCGATGCTTTGTTCCGCCATCTTCTTGATCAGGCGGAAAAAACCGGCGTCCGGGGGATACACTTTGTCGACGAAGCCTGCCCGCCCGCTTCCCTTGTCCGGTTTGCCCTGCTTAACCGCGGGGCGGGGCTGCCCCTGGTCTTCTGGGGAAACATTCGTTTTGAGAAAACCTTTACGCCCGACGCGGCGGCTGTCCTTGCGGCCGGCGGCCTTATCGGCGTTTCGGCGGGAATCGAGGTGGCCTCCGAAGCGGGTCTTAAACGTCTCGGAAAAGGCCTGAGCCTCCGCGACATAACCCAGGCCTGCGCCGCTTTCAAGGAGGCGGGGATCCTTACCCACGCGTATCTTATTTACGGCTACTGGGACGAGGGGGAGCAGGAGATTATCGACTCCGCCGAAACCCTGCGCCAGCTTTTTGCCGCGGGGCTTCTGGACTCCGCCTTCTGGCACAAGTTTGTCCTTACCAAACATTCCCGAATCTACGCGGAGAAACAGCGGGGCCTGCATCCGGCGCTGGAAGTGATCGGCGACGCGGGGATCGGAAGCGGCGGCACGGAAGGCGGCGGGAACAAGAGCCCTGTCTTTGCGCTTAACGATCTTTCCTTTGCGGGTGAAGGGGACTTCGACAAATTCACCCTGCCCCTGGATCGGCTTTTATCTTCGTGGATGGCGGGAGACAGCTCCGCGCCGGTCGGGGCGGCCTTTCCTTTCAGGGTTCCGAAACCGGCGCCCGGCCCCGACATGGTACTCCGTCTGCTGGACGAGTACGCCCGCGGCCGGGACAGGGAGAGGCGGCTTGTCCCCGGCGCGGCGAAGACCCGCGCGCTTTTTCTGGGCTCCCTTCCCATAATACAAACCAAAGGAAGCGCCGCAAAACTTATCTGGCGCTGGCGGCTGACGGAACACTGCCTGCGGTCCGGCCCGGAAGCGCAGGCGGAGCGGCTTGCTTCACTGCTGAAAGCCGCGTCAGGGGGCGGGGGCCTTGGGGCGGCCGGTTTTTACCGAAAACTGGAATCCCTTCTCGGAGGCAAAGCCGCGGAGAAAGCCTGGAAAACGCTTCGGGAGGGAGGGCTGGCGCTGGGGAATTTTTAAACCCGATCCCCTTCCTGTTGATTCGGAAACCACCTTACCTTACCACAATTTCGGTTTTCGCGCTCCGTCCCTTTTCGTCTTCCACAAGGATGCGGTGAGACCCGCGGCGCAGGGGCAGCACGTACACGCCGGCCCGGTTAAGGCTTCCCTGCAGAACATCGTCAACATAAACATGGGCCTCCGCGTCAAAGCCGGCCGCCTCGATCCGCAGAGCCTGGGCTTCCGGGGGAAGGGCAGGATCAAGGTAAAACACCGAACCGGAAACGGGGATACGGATATAAGCGCCGTCCGGGTTTTCCGCTTCCGCCGGGATCAGGGCTCCGCGAAAACGTTCCCGCAGCCAGGCTTGGTACTCCGGGGGATAGACCGGTTCGCCGCCCGCGCCGCGGTGCCACGAACAGAGGCCCGGCAGAGATTCGGGCAGCAGCCACTCATGGACAAGGCCGCCGCAGAAGGGCCCCGCCGCCATTCCCGAAAGGGCGCATATTTCAACATCCCGGGCAGTACCGGGAAATTCGCCCGCCGGAAGCAGCCCGCCGGGCCTTGAAGGCGCGCGGCTTCCTTCGGCCGTTGTCCGGGCAATCCCCGCGGGCTCCGCCTGCTCAAGCGCGCCAAGCAGGTCCGCCGCCAGCCGGGCGGGAACGGAACTGCCGGTTCTGCCCACAACGGTTTCCCCGGAAAAATTTCCCATCCAGACCCCCGCGGTAAAACGTTCCGTAGCGCCCAGGGCCCAGATGTGCTGAAACTGATTCGCGGTTCCGGTTTTGAACATGGCCGGAAACGAAGTGGCAAGGGACGGCGCGGGGCCAAAGCCGACGAAGCGGCTTGCCCGGTCCGACAGAATGTCGGCGATAACGGCGGCGCTGTAGGGCGACATAATCTGCCGCTCCCCGTCCTCCCGCTCCGCTTTTGCGGCCTCAACCCAGCGCAGAACAACAGTCCTGCCTCCCCGGGGAAAAACCGAAAAAGCCCTGACCAGCTCTTCAAGGCTTACCCCGGCGTTGCCCAGGGCAAGCCCCGTACCGTTGCTTCCCATTGTCCGGGCGATGGAATCAAAACCCAGATCGGCCAGGTATTCTTCGAAAGAACGAACCCCCAGCCGCTCAAGAAGATACACGGCGGGAACATTGAGGGAGGAAGCAAGGGCGACCCGGAAACGGACGGGGCCGTTGAAGCGGCGGTTAAAGTTCACGGGGCTGTAGGCTTCGCTGCCGCCGAATATGGTGGGAATATCCGGAAGCACATCGTTAGGCGCAAAACCTTTCTCCAGGGCAAGGCTGTAGAGAAAGGGCTTAAGGCAGGAACCGGGCTGATTAACAACCCGCACTCCGTCGATCTTGCCGCTGTTTTCCTCGTCAAACCAGGAAGCCGAGCCGACATACACCAGCACCGCGCCGCTTCTGTTGTCAATGGCAAAAACAGCCCCGCCGCTTACCCGGTTTTTTTCAAGCAGCGCCAGTTCATCGGCAAGCCGCTTTTCCGCGTAGAATTGCATCTCCGAATCCAGCGTGGTACGCAGGGCGCCGCGTGAAAAGCCGGCGGAC
>JAISAK010000182.1 GCA_031266695.1 Treponema sp. | reverse complement strand
CGATATGTAATCACCTCTGAATCTGTGGGTCAAGTTTAGTGCTTGCGGCGGGGTATCTTCATTTTTCAAACTCAAAATCGTCAATACTTATTCGCAGGGTATCACGATCGGAAATTTTTACGTTGTATTTGGAATAAAAGTCGCCGTCCACATCTACAAGCCGGATGTTATAGTTCTCCGCCCCGTCAAAACGCTCGTCCGGCGTGACAAGGACGCTCCGGCCATTGTACAGATAAGGGCCGGTAAAAATGTCGGGGCCCCAGTCCGCGGTATCCGTCCGGCATACATAGATGCTTTTAACGGTAAAACCGGTATTGTTAAGAATATAGAAAGAAGGACGCTTCGCCGCCGGCTGCCGAGGGGCAGGAGGCGTATCCTTTCCCGCTTCCACGGCGGCGTTTAAAACATCATCAAGCAAATCGAGAATCCTGGTACCGCTATCCTGGGGGAAAGCCGGGCGGGAAGCCAGTATGAAAACAGCAATCAACAAACCCGCCTTTCCAATAAACGCCTTTTTTTTCAGCATCTCCCGCAGACCTTTCACATAACGCAGATATTTTTTCTTCACAGTGAGGTCTAAGACCCCGCCCCTGTCCGCTACCTGGCCCCCAGCGCGGCCATGGTGATATAGTTATAGGGCTGGTTAAAGTGGGGCAGGAAGAAAATATCCAGCAGCTTGAGCTTGTCGATAGTAAGCTTTTCCTCTATCGCCAGGGAGAACATATGTATCCCCATCGAGATATCCTGACGGGAGGCCATCTGTGCGCCCAGTACCCTCCGGGTGTTTTTGTCATACACGATGCGAATTTTGACCTTGTGGTTGTTCTCCCTGATAAAGGCCGGCTTCTGGAGATCTTCAAACTGGGTATAGGCCGGGGCAAAGCCCGCTTTTTCCGCGGCCTTCATGTTGAGGCCGGTGGAAACCATCTTGTAGTCGAAGATGCAGATGCCGTTGGAGCCCTGCACGCCCGCGGATTCCAGAGCCGTGCCGCAGACATTGTGCCCGGCGACAATGCCGCTGCGCACCGCGTTGGTGGCAAGGGCAATGTAGGCGCTGTTCTGAACGGCGTTGCTGTATACCGAGGCGCAGTCGCCGATGGCATAAACGTCTTTCCTGCTGGTTTCCTGTTTCAGGTTTACCTTGTAGGCGCCGTTGGGAAGAGTTTCCAGCGCGTCTTTGGCCAGGGACGAATTAGGCCTGAAGCCGATGGCCATGATTACAAGGTCTGCCTGGTATTTGCCTTTGTTGGTGATAATGCCTTTGACCCGGTCGCCGCCTTCAATCTCCTGCACCATTTCCCCGAAGTGGAGTTTGATGCCGTTATCCGCAAGAACCTTGTCCATGTCATGGGTAAACCAGTCGTCGTAGTAACTCGCCAGGCTGGTACTTTCCGCTTCAAAGAGAAGGGCCTCCTTCCCGCGCCGGCGGACGGCTTCCGCAAGTTCCACTCCGATGTAACCCGCGCCCACGACGGCAACGTTTTTTATTTCCGGTTTACCAAGCAGGGAGTGAATGTGCTGGCCGTCCTGGTAAAGTTTTACATAGCTGACATTGGGAGTATCCAGGCCCTTGATTTTCGGGCTGATGGGCAGGGAACCGGTGGCCAGAATAAGCTTGTCGTAGCTTTCGGCGTATTCCTTTCCGGTTTTGTCCGCGGCGTAAACTTTTTTTCCGTCAAAATCAATCCGGGTAACGCCGGTTTCCATGTGAACCACGGCCTTCTTCGCCTCCAGCTTTTCCCTTGAGGAATAGAAGAGTCCCTCAGTCCCGTCAATCTGTCCGCCGATGTAAAGGGCGGTACCGCAGCCCAGATAACTGATATTGTTGTTGCTGTCAAAGATCACCAGTTCGTTCTTCGGATAATTATCCAGAATAGTGTTAGCCGCGGCGGTTCCGGCATGATTCGCGCCAATTAAGACTATTTTACTCATAAATATCTCCTCCAATTTTTTGCCATGATTATTAAAGATTAGTGCACAAACCGGTATAAAACAAGTGGGGCGAAATAAAAACGCTCCGCGAGGAGCATTAATTCAATGAAGGCAACAGCGCCCGGCGCACAAAAAGATTACAGTACCGAATAAAGGCGCGAAGGCTTTAGCCCGAGCAGCGCGCCGCGGGGCGCAATAACGCGCCCCGTGAGGGGGCCCTACAGCACGCTCTGCAAAAACTGCCGGGTTCTGTCATTTTTGGGGCTGGTGAAAATTTCGTCGGGCCTGCCGGTTTCAAGGATCGCCCCTTCAAACATAAAGACAATCTTGTCCGCCGCTTCCCGGGCAAAACCTATTTCATGGGTGACTACCAGCATGGTCATTCCGGCGCCGGCGAGGCCTTTCATAACGCTTAACACCTCGCCGACCAGCTCCGGGTCAAGGGCGGAGGTGGGCTCGTCAAAGAGCATAATCCGCGGCTCCATCGCAAGGGCGCGGGCTATGGCGACCCGCTGCTGCTGGCCGCCGGAGAGCTGGCTGGGAAAAGAATCAATCTTGTCACTGAGGCCCACCCGCTCCAGCATCTTTTTCGACCTTTCCCTGGCTTCCTCGGGCTTAAGCCTGCGCACGTGCACCGGGGCAAGCATTACGTTTTCCAGCGCCGTTTTATGGGGAAAAAGGTTAAAGCGCTGAAAGACCATGCCGACTTCAAGCAGGGCCCTGTTCCGTTCCTCCACGGGCATCTTTACGCTGTTCACCCCGCCGCGGCAGTCAAAGAGCAGCTTGTCTTCGATGTATATTCTGCCGTCGTCGATAAATTCAAGCCTGTTGAGGGAACGCAGATAGGTGGACTTTCCCGCCCCCGAAGGGCCGATGATGCAGACCACTTCCTTCTGTTCCACCGTAAGGGATACATCCTTGAGCACCCGGAGGGAACCGAAGGATTTGCAGACCCCTTCGGTTTTAATCATTGCCATGACGCGGCCCCTTATTCATAAACGGAATATTTCTTTTCCAGCTTATGGAAGATAAACGAAAATACAGCGGTAATGATAAGGTAGAGAATCATCGCCGGGATATAGACAAGGGCCGATCTGGTCGAGGACTCAATGTTCCGCGTCGCCTTGGTAATGTCTACCAGGGCGATCATCGAAACCAGGGAAGCGTCCTTGAGAACCATGATGAACTCGTTGCCCACCGGCGGTATCAGCCGCCTGATGGACTGGGGAATAATCACAAGCCGCATAGTCTGGGCGTAGGAAAGGCCAAGGGCGCGGGAAGCTTCGAACTGCCCCTTGTCTATACTCTGTATCGCCGCCCTGATGATCTCCGCGCAGTAAGCGGCGGAGTTAAGGCCAAAGGCGATAAAGGCCGGGATAAAGCGATCAAAAAACTGATCCCCGGTACGGATGACAAAGACAGGATGCACCAGAGGAAGGGCGTAGTAGATGAAATAAAGCTGCATGAGGAGCGGAGTACCCCGGAAAAAGAATACATAGACGCTGCAAAATTTATTGATGATAAGGCGCTTCGACATCTTTCCCAGGGCAAGGAAAAGACTCAATATCAGCCCCGCGGAAACGGCAAGGATGGTAAGAAGGACAGTAACCCGGGCTCCGTCAAGGAGCTGGGGAATCCACGAAAGTATTTTCTGCGGCATACAGCTTTACTTGCGGGCCCCTACTGCCGGGCCGCCGATACCATGTCGAGCTTGAAAATTTTCCGGGAAAGCTCGTGCATGGTTCCTTCGGCAAACAGTTCATTCAGGGCCTTGTTGATCTCCGCGGTAAGGGCGTCATTCCCCTTCTTGAGGCAGATGCCGAATTTTTCATCCGCGGGACCCTGCCACACAAGCTCGAAGGGTGTGTCCGCGGGGGCAATATAGTCAACCGCCACCAGGCTGTCGGTTACGATGGCGTCGACCCGGCCGAGCTTGAGCACGTCAAAACAGTTGATAACCTTGTCGTACTCGTAGGGCGAAAATTTAAGGCCCCGGGCGGCAAGATCGGCCATGTAGAAATCCGCCGTGGTTTCCGCCTGGTAGGCTACGCCAAGGCCGGAAAGATCCTGGGGGCTCTTCGCGGTGATACTTGACCCCTTGAGCAGAACCAGGGACATGGCGTTTCCGATATAGGGCTCGGAAAAATTATGGACGGCAAGCCGCGCGTCGGTGATGGTTACCGACGACATGATGCAGTCGTATTTGGCGGTCTCGACGCCCGCGAAGATGCCGTCCCAGGCGGTGTCAACCAGCTCCAGTGTAAGACCGAGCTTTTTCGCGATAAGGCCGGCCATTTCCACGTCAAACCCCACGGGCTTACCGTCGGAATCGAGGTATTCCATCGGGGGATAACCTATCTCCATGCCGACCATAAGAACGCCGGGCTTTATGGTAAGCCCGCCGGAACCCTGCTTTGAGCCGCCGGCAAAAAGGACACCCCCCGCAAGAAGAATCACCCAAACCGTTAAAATTGCCTTTTTCATGTTTTCCTCCAAAATTCAATTGCAACAGGCTCCCAGTATACCTTTTTGGAGCGCCTCTGAATACCCCGGATCGTGTTATTTCCGAAAACCGCCGGAAAAAACGGCAAATAGTTTGTTGCTCTGAGGGCGCGCCCCGCGTACCGGCCTGAAATCGGCTTGAACCAATCCCGACAGTATCGTATTCTATAAGAACTACGACAAAACGGAGGTTTGGTATGGAAAAAAGGAACCTTAAAAACGGTGAAATTTCATTGCTCGGTTTCGGTTTTATGCGTCTTCCCTGCAAAGACGGGCACAAGGATATTGACAGCGCCCAGGCAACCGAGATGGTCGACTATGCCCTGGATCGGGGAGTCAACTATTTTGATACCGCCTATATGTACCACGAGGGCAGCTCGGAATCCTTTGCCGGCGAATCCCTTTCCCGCCACAACAGGAGCGATTTTTATCTTGCCACCAAGATGCCCCTCATGATGATAAAGACTCAGGACGATGTGGAACGGATTTTTAACGAGCAGCTCAAAAAATGCAAAACCGAATATTTTGATTTCTATCTTTTGCACAATATCAATCGGGCCCATCTTCCCATAGCCGAACAGAATAAAGTGTACGAGCAGCTTAAGGAGAAACAAAAACGGGGGCTGATACGGCATCTGGGATTTTCGTTTCATGACCGGCCGGAGCTTCTGCGCCAGGTTACCGGCAAGTATGACTGG